>CAZTUZ010000137.1:0-7632 GCA_964617055.1 uncultured Thiothrix sp. | reverse complement strand
AGATCTATCGCTGTGACTGGAGTTCAGACGTGTGCTCTTCCGATCTCGCGTGGTGGTATTTGATTGCGCAATACCGAGCCGAAACCGATAACGCTTATGTGGCGGGAAACATTGTGCAAGTCACGCCGCAAACCACGGGTACGGTGGTCGCGGTGCAGGTGAATAACACCGATCACGTCACGAAAGGGCAAGTATTGGTGCAATTGGACGACACCGATGCGCAATTAGCCTTGCAAGCCGCTGAAGCTAGCCTCGCCGATGCGGTGCGTAGTGTGCGCAGTTTGTACGCGACGACCGATCAAACTACCGCCAGTTTGCAGCAAACCCATGCCGATGTGAAAAAAGCGCAATTTCAAGCCGAGCAAGCCCAAGCTCAACGCCAAAGTGCGCAAGACGAATACAATCGCGTGGCGAAATTGCGTGAACAAAACTTCATTTCAGCCGAAGCCTTAACCCAAGCCAAAAGCACGCTGGATGCGGCGGATGCAGCATTAGCCGCCGCAAATTCGGCAGTGAGTTCCGCCCAAGCCGCCGTGAGCAAAGCGCAGGCGCAACGCGCTGGTGCGGCGGGGCAAACCGATGATTTAGCATTGCAGGATCAGCCCAAAGTGCAAGCGGCAGCGGCGCAAGTGCGCCAAGCCGTGTTGGTGGTGGAACGCACGCGCATTGTTGCCCCTGTCACGGGTGATGTGGCGCAACGTGCGGTACAGGTCGGGGCGCGGGTGGCGGCGGGTACGGCATTGATGGCGATTGTGCCACCGGAACAAATGTGGGTGGATGCCAATTTCAAAGAAACGCAGTTGGAACACGTCCGTTTGGGTCAGCCCGTGAAGCTAACCGCCGATGTGTACGGTGAAAGTGTGCCGTATCACGGCAAAGTGGCAGGCTTCGCGGCGGGAACAGGCAGTGCGTTTGCGTTACTGCCTGCGCAAAATGCGTCGGGTAACTGGATTAAGATTGTGCAACGTGTTCCGGTGCGGATTGAATTGGATGCTGCCGAATTGCAAGCGCATCCGTTGCGCATTGGGCTTTCCATGCAGGCGGAAATTGACACCCACGATTTCAGCGGTACAACCCAAGTCACCAGCAGCGGCGCGGATAAAGCCACCTTAAGTTCCACCGATGTTTACGCGCAACAAGCCACCAAAGCGGAAGCGGTGATTGCGCAAATCATTGCCGATAACAGTGGGCATCATACCCGTAAGGCGACACCGTGAACCCAACGTCACCCCCCGCGCTGAAAGGCGGCACGCTCGCGCTGGTTACATTCGTGCTCGGCATGGGTTCGTTCATGAACATCCTCGATTTGTCGATTGCGAATGTGTCCGTGCCAGCGATTTCCGGCAATTTGGGCGTAAGTTACACGCAGGGAACGTGGGTGATTACTTCTTACGCGGTTTCCGAAGCGATTATGCTGCCGATGACGGGTTGGCTGGCGCAACGTTTCGGGCAAGTGCGACTGTTCGTGATGGCAACTTTGCTGTTTACCTTGGCATCGTTGCTGTGCGGGCTTGCACCGTCGTTTGAAATCTTGGTCGCTGCACGGGTATTGCAAGGCATGGTCGGGGCTTCGATGATCCCCATGTCGCAAACCCTGCTGACCACGGTTTACCCACCGCAAAAACGCGGCATGGCATTGGGTTTGTGGTCGATGACGACGGTACTTGCGCCCGTAGTGGGGCCATTAGCAGGCGGTTGGTTGACGGAAAACTTTTCGTGGCATTGGGTATTTTTAATCAATTTGCCCGTCGGTTTATTCGTCGCCCTCATGGCGAATGCGTTGCTGAAAGATTACGAAAGCCCGCGCCGTACCCTTCCGGTGGATTACGTTGGGCTAGCGTTGCTGGCGATTGGTGTGGGCGCAATGCAGATTGTGCTCGATAAAGGCAATGAACTGGATTGGTTTGAATCGCCCATGATTATGGGTTTGGCGGCGACTTCGGTCATGGGTTTAGCGTTTTTTGTGGCGTGGGAATTAACCGAAGAACACCCTATTGTGGATTTACGCTTGTTTGCGCGACGTAATTTTCTGGTGGGGGCAAGCTGCTTAATGATTGGCTCAATGGCATTTTTCGGGATTGTCGTTACGCTGCCATTGTGGTTGCAAAGTTACCAAGGTTACACCGCGTTTGAAGCGGGAAAAGTCGTTGCATTCGGCGGCGTACTCGCCATGCTCATGGGACCTATCGTCGGCGCGAATATTCACCGCATTGATGCGCGAGCCATTGCCACGTTTGGCTTTCTGGTGGCTGGCGGGATTTCATTGTGGAGTTCGCATTTCACCCCCGATGTCGATTTTTGGACAGTCGCCTTAACGCGCTTGTTCATGGGGATTGGCATTAGCTGCTTTTTCATGCCGTTGATGACGATTAATTTGTCCGGTTTGGAAGGGCGACAAATCGCCGCCGCGTCGGGGCTTTCCAGCTTCATGCGCAATTTGGGGTCAAGTTTCGGCACGGCAGTCATGGTGACGTTGTGGAGTCACCGCGCCACGCTACACCAAGGGCAACTCGTCGAACACATTACCCCTTACAGTGCCGCGACCCAGCAAACCCTTGCGCAATTGGGCAATCTCGGCTTATCGGAAAAAGGTAGCCTCGCGTGGATTAATAGCACCATTCAAACGCAGGCGTTCCTGATTGCCACCAACGACCTGATGTGGATTAGCGGTTTTATGATGATGTCGCTGATTTTCGTGATCTGGTGGGCAAAACCACCGTTTACCGTCAAAGCAGGGCGGTAGAGGGATGGTATGGTTGTTCCTTGCGTAGGAAATCATTAGACTGGTCATGTAACCAGTCATATAGAGGTGTCGTTATGCAAACATGGGCTGTTCAAGATGCTAAATCGCGGTTTAGCGAATTGCTGGATGCTTGCCTCGCTAACGGTGAGCAAATAATAACGAGACGCGGGATGGAAACTGCTGTGCTCGTCCCTGTTGAAGTCTGGCGTAGACTTCAGCACGCTGCAAAACCCTCGCTGAAAACCTTGTTGTTATCTGATCAAGGGCGCGGTGATCTCATACTACCCGAACGCGGGCAGGCACGGCGGGGAGTAAGTCGTTAAGAATCGCGGGCTATCACCGCGTCCGTCGTCGAATGACTCGTTATACAAAATTTGTTCTGCTTCTGCGCACACTGTCTTGTATGTATCTAAATATTGTATACATTGCGTTGACGATTGCTGTTGCTTCTGGGGTATCTAGTAATTCGTTGACGTGTGCAAGACTGGCTTTATTTCTCAACGTAGAGAAGGCATCAATAGAAGCAGCAAATGAATTAAGAACCCTAGTTACTTCATCTGCTCTATGTCCTATGGGATGTAATGCTGGATGATATTCGCGGAGTGCTTTAAATGCTTTGGATGCGGTAGGATCATTAGGAAGCGTAATCGCGTTGTCACGACAAAGTTGAACTAAATATCCATGAAGTGCAGTATGTGCGCGATCTATCGCGCTTGATGAGTCTACTGTGCCTATGAGTGCTTTAGCATCTCCTAATGCTCTCATAACTGTAGTCGTAATGGATTCACCAATTTCAGGTGCAGTAACGTGACCACATGTTTCAATTAACTGACCATCGATGATCTCATATGGTTCTTGATTTTTTGATAAAATTTGGTTGATATATTGTGGTGGTGGTGTCACTGCACCTTTACGAGTAAGTTCTTCAAAAGCATCATAAACGGCAGCTATAAAATTTGGAGCATCTTTTGAGGCATTCCGTGCCTGCCTAGTCATATCAGATTCAGCCCAATCTATCGAAGAACTACGCGCATAGTAATCACCTGAGATTTTGCAGAAGTGTTGTTTGAATATTTCAATGGTTTGTTGGCGATCCATTGGAGTAGACACTTTCTTGAGCATAGATATGAAATCATCAACAGTATTTACACTTAGTGTATTGCTGACTCCCATTGGGAATCTTAATTCACTTTCCAGTTGGAGTGGCATCGGTTTTTCCTATTTTGTATAACGTCTCGTGTGACAGGCACGGCGGGGAGTAAAGTGGGCGAAGTCGAGAGCTGTCACCGCGTCCGTCGTCGACACACTCGTTATATTCTTAAATTCCATCCTTCTTTGTATGCTTTATGTATTAAGGTATGCTCATACTTCTCTTGAATAATTTTTGTGACTTTATCAACTTCATCTTTTGGAGTTGCAATCCCAAATGTTATGCTATGCAAGTCTTCTGTATTAAATCCAATAAAATCCATAGTGTTTATAGTTTTAATTTTTGAATCGTCAGATGGTAATACTAGCCTATATTCTTTTTCATAAGACCATTCTTGTCTCTTGAAAAATAAATAGTTGAAGAATATTTCAATTGTTATGTTGGCAAGATCACCAGTAGATGTATCATTTTCATTAATTGCATCTCTTATTAATAATCGAAACATTTGTTCAAGAAATCTATTTAATAATGAGTTTCCTTCTCCATATATAACTTTTTCTGCTTTCCCAATAATAGACTTTGATTTAAAGCCTAGTACAACACCTGTGTGATCTTTCGCATAATGTGACCACATTAGAATATTATCTGGCTCAGTTGTTAGGGATAATACCCTAAATTCACTTAAAATAGTATCCCAGTGACTAATCATCTCTCTTGAATCGTCCAGAACACCATCTCTTAATTTGTTAAAGTCATCTATTGATGAGTTTATAATTTTGCGAAGCTCTGGGTGATTTTTGCTTAGCCCTGTTACTTTTGAGAATTCATCTTTTATTAATCTCTTAATATCAATATTTCCAATATCTATTAAAGGAATGTTGCAATCAAATGGATCATTAAATGTTAACGGATTTGTAATCTTTAATGACGAGTTGTTAAGAATTGATTCGATCGAATTCAGTGTGACATATTTATAAAGTATATCAGGAAATGAATTCTTGTTATTTGTGTTTTTAGGTCTGATTTTTTTCTTGCTCATGGTTTGGGATTGTCTCTAAGAATATAACAGTTCATTAGACGGAACGCTGGAATATCAGGATTAGGAAGCCTGCGTTCAATCGCTACGCACGCGCCGCCTATCTGGTTCGTACAGTCTGGCATTATCATAAAGCGTGTCCCCAAAATTCAGTTAATGTTCATGGATAAGAAGCATACACAAAGCCTCGCTGAACCAGCAACTATGTATGTCTATGAGCTCTGGGAAAATTACACACTTTTTCTTGTTAAACAAGGCATTAGTCAGAAGTATGTCACCTAGTATGTGTTACATACCAAGCAATATATTACTTACTTTCCAGACGATCACATGCGCACTCATACACTCCAACAAGTGGAGGAATATCTCACCAAAGTCGGGCGTGAAATCAACCTGAAAGCGTGGCAATTGCTATACTGATTCTGTTTTGTCTGGCATTGAGGAATCGCATCAGCGTTATCAGCCTGCTTTGCTTTGGCAGGGGGTGTTAAAGTACCAACGCTACCGCCCTGATTCGCCAACCAAAACGCTCGGTAGATAATCTCAGATAAACGGTATTAATTTACCTGAACCGATAATCAATTACTAGGTTTTATGGCATATAAATCATGTGTTTTTTTGGATTTCTGCTGCGACGCGCACGCCAGATAAATACGCGCCGTGAGCTGTGCCGAAGTAGTCTGTTTGTGAGGCTTCGCCCGCGAAGAAAAGTTTATTGTCGACAGGTGCTGCTAGAGTTTTGCGCGTGTTGGGTGTTGTGCCGACGGCGTTGTAGGAGTACGAACCTAATGCGAATGGGTCGCTTGCCCAACGTGTGATTTGATAGCCGACGGGTTCGGGAATGCCCTTGCCGTAGAGAGTTTTAAGGGTTTGCATGGCACTGTTGACGATTTGTTGATCTGACCATGCTTCGATAGTGCGCCCTTGGTCGGCGGCATTAAATCCCAATAAGATGGGTTGGTTGGTGACACGTTTGAAGCTGACCCATTCTGTCCAAATACCGTGCTGGGTGGGAATGTGTTCGAGCCAGTCTGCGTCCGCTGCCCAAAAAACATGAGGGAAACGCAAGTAACATTTGTTGAGCACGCCCATACCGAGTGTGGCAATGGCTTGTTGTTTGGCTTGGGGAAGTTCGGGAGAAAATTGCACGCGCCGCGCTTGTAATACACCCAAAGGCAAGGTGACGACGACATGATCAGCGGTAAATTCGGCTTTTTGCGTGACGATGCGCACGGGCGATGCTTGCCAGTAAACCGCTTGTACCACTTGCCCCAATTCGATGTGTAGCCCTTGTGCTAATGCATTAGTGATGACTTGGTAGCCATCAGTGAACAGTACATCGCCACCGTTGAAGGATTTGGCACTGTCATACCAATACGTTGAGAGTTGTTCGGTACTACCTGCGTATTCTTGTTCGATTTCGCTACTAAGAATGAAGTTAATAAAACGCTGTGCTTCGGAATGCTCAGGGTATTGCTTCAATAATGGGGCGACTGCCTGTTTTAAGGAACTATCCGAAGCACGATTTTGGGCTTGTTTAATCACTTTATAAACTTGCGTGCGTAATTGGGTTAAGCGTTGTTGTTCGGTATTGGAAAGCAATTGCCCTGCTGTATTATACGTCGCCGCACGGTTATAGCTGGTGGCAATGCGCCGTGCTTGTAGTTGATCAGCTAACGTGGTCAGGGGATTGCCTTTTACGCCGTGTATCCATGTCGCGCCGAAATCCAGTGGTATATCTGTCCATTGGTTACTCGTCCAAATGCGCCCACCAACCCGTTCCCGTGCTTCGAGCACCACGACATCATAGCCTTGTTGCTGTAATGCGCGTGCCGCTGCTAATCCTGATAAACCCGCACCAATCACCATCACCCGTTTGGATTTCGCTGTGCCATTGTTTGGTGTTTTTGCCTGTGTGCTAATGCTCATGCTGCCTAATAATGCCGCTAATGCAGCGGAAAGAAAATCTCGTCTTTGCATAACCAGTGAAACTCCGTAGGTGTGTTTTCAAAATCCCTGCAACAACGGCTTGTTATCAAGCCGCTGCGTGCCACAGCCCTAATACACTAACGATCACTAAGCCGCCACCAATCCAGCGTTTGAATCCGGCATCGTTGCGCATAATGGCATCGTGGGCTTTTAGCCCCAAAACGTGCCCAATCGCAGCGACGGGGATGAGTGCAACAGCGGCGCGGAAGTGCAAATCCACCGATAAGGCAATGAAAGTGCTCATTTTAATGCTGACCAAGGCAAACCACAGCACGAACAGGGTATCGCGCAATTGTTCCTTACTAACGTGGCGCATGTACACCGCCACCATGAGCGGCGCACCCGTGAGCGATGTTCCGGCAACGTAGCCGCCGAACATGAGCAAAAGTTTATCCACCCACGGCTGTTGACTGGTAATGGCGCGGTTTAGCATCCACATGAATCCGTAAAACAGCGTCACGGAATAAATGAAAATATTCAGCCACAGTGTTGGTAAATTCACCAAACCGAACACGCCGACAATCGCAGGAGGCACAATGTACAGTGCGGAACGGCGCAAATAATCCCAGTCGACATTGTGCAGGCGTTGGCTGAGGGTTAGCCCCGAAAAAAACAGCAGATGCACGCTAATAATCGGCAACCACAACAGCGGGTCATTGTGCAAAAACAAGATCGGAAGAGCACACGTCTGAACTCCAGTCACAGCGATAGATC
>CAZTUZ010000136.1:0-7713 GCA_964617055.1 uncultured Thiothrix sp. | reverse complement strand
AATAGGCGAATCGCTTTCACAGGCACTTGCAGCACTTCGTTACCATTGTGCAAGCGCAACCAAGCACTGTCACCTTTGCCAATGCAAGCCGCCAATAGCCTGCTACTTTCGACTGCCAGCACAGCATCTTCTTGTGTTGGCATCTGGTAACTACTTAAAGCGGTCATGTTTCATCCTCTCCGTTGTTCGTCGTGTTATGTTGACCTGATTATTATATTAATCGAAACGAACGAAACAACAAGCAGTAATATTACACTACCCCGCGCAATGGTATGACGTTGGTCTTAGGTTCACCCACTAAGATGCTTTTCAGGTACGCATCCCACACCGCCATAACTTGCCGTTTTTCGGCTAGGTAGTCGTAACGGTCATAGTGTCGGCTGGATACATCGGTCAATGCATGATTCTGGAAGCGGTCACGATCTTCTTTGCGGATACCAGCAAAGCCCATGAGTGTTTTGACAGTGCGCCGAATATCCCTAGGCACAAACATTTCCATTTCTGAACGTTCACATAACCGATGAATAGCACGACCTATGGTGTGATAGTCCGTTGCTTCCACCTTTCCACCTTTGATTTTGCCAAATAACAAACCACTGGCATTGGTTGATTGTAAGCGTTCAGCTAACAAGGGTAGGGCTACATCCCCAAACGGTACAACATGGTCACGCCCATTTTTGGTGTTGCGGAAAGTGACAAGACGGTTTTGTATATCCACGTCATTAACATGCAGCCCTAACACTTCTTCAACACGCTGCCCACCCAATGCAAATAACAGGCGAATGGTTGAAATGGTTTTCTGCTGAAAACGGCATTCATCCAATAGTTGCCATAGTTGTTTTACTTCGATAGCCGATAATGCCCGATCACACACGCGGTTACGTTTATCGGGCTTAGGCACATCCCGCGCCGGATTCGTGCTAATGCCAAAGCGCAAGGTTTCAAAATGCCGATTTGGGTCATTGTCCCACTCAATCCCAAATTTGAAAGCCGCACTTAAGTAGGCACGCACACGGTTAGCCATAATCATGGCATTACGTTGAATAATGACCGCCAGCACTTCGCGGATATGTTCCGGCATGATTTCACGCGCTTTGGTTGTGGCTGGAATCACTGTAAAAACATCTTTCTCGAATGCCCGTTCGATTTGTTGCCATGAACGCTTTTTATTGGCTTTCAAATTTTCCACATAAGCCGCGCACAATTGCCCCAAGTCACCCCGCATGGCGGCTTGTTTGCGTGCCAGTGCCGCTGCTTTGTGTTGCGCTTCTTCATGCGCTAATTGTTCAGCGTGAACTAACTTAGGGTCACGCCCTGAATCGTAAATTGCCCGCCATTTCCGCCATAACTCACGCGCTACTGAAAGACTGGTTTCAGGGTAGTAACCCAAAATCATAGGAACATCCCGACCATCAGCAGATTTGTAGCGGAAGATGAAACTGATTTCACCCTTTGGCGACACTTTGACACCAAAGCCAGCATTACCAGCGTCCATCTTGCGGTATGCCTTGCCCGTGGGTTTCAGTGACTTGAGTAAGTTGACGGTGAGTGATGCCATGAAATGATCTTTACTTACGCCTGTGACAATGCGAATGATGGTATTCGGAGTCCAGCAGGGAGTCCAGTGTTTTGCTGATTCGCATTAGTCAACACTGACTAAGAATGAACAAGAAAATACTACCTGATGGAATGACAAGTGACTGATACAACAGTTTTTTACCTGTTCATTTGTGTTCATTCCCGAACAAATCTGAACGACATTTAGCTGGACTCATAATGATGGGGTCACTAGTTCGAATCTAGTCATAGCCACCAAATTCCTTAAAAAGCCACGCAATGCGTGGCTTTTTCGCGTCTGCACAACTTCATCTGAAAAAATCCCACATCCAGCGTTGTTTGGGGTGTCATCCCAGCATTATTCGTATTATGATTCGAGTCTTTTCCTTCGCCATTAGCGATTTACGGAGAGTCTAGAGTGGAACTGACCGGAGCCGAGATATTCGTCGAGTGTCTTAAGGAAGAAGGGGTTGAAACCATCTTCGGTTATCCCGGAGGTGCTGTCCTGTTCATATACGATGCGTTGTATAAAGCACAGGAAGAAGTCAATCACATTCTGGTAAGACATGAGCAAGCGGCTGTTCACGCAGCCGAAGGTTATGCCAAAGCAACCAACAAACCGGGTGTGGTGCTAGTCACCTCAGGCCCTGGTGCAACCAATGCTGTGACAGGCATTGCCGATGCGTACATGGATTCCGTGCCGCTAGTGGTGTTCACGGGTCAAGTCCCACGCGCATTGATTGGTAATGATGCCTTCCAAGAGGTGGATATCGTGGGGATTACCCGTCCTTGCGTTAAGCACAACTTCTTGGTGACAGATGTTAAAGATTTGGCATCGACTATCAAAAAAGCATTTTTCATTGCCAGTACAGGTCGTCCAGGCCCAGTTTTGGTGGATATTCCCAAAGACATTACAACTGCCCGTTGTGAGTTTGAATATCCAAAAGAAATTACCATGCGTTCTTACAATCCTACGGTGAAAGGCAATAAACGCCAAATTCGTCGTGCGATTGATTTGATGCTGGAAGCGAAAAAGCCGATTCTGTACACAGGTGGCGGTGTGGTGCTTTCAGGTGCATCGCATGAATTGACCGAATTAACCCGTGAACTGGGTTTCCCGATCACGAATACGCTCATGGGTTTGGGTGCTTATCCGTCAATGGATAAACAATTCGTCGGTATGCTGGGAATGCACGGCACTTACGAAGCCAATAATGCCATGCACCATGCGGATTTGGTGATTGCGATTGGGGCGCGTTTTGATGACCGTGTAACGGGTAATATCGAAAAATTCTGCCCCTATGCCAAAATCATTCATGTTGATATTGACCCAGCCTCTATTTCCAAAAACGTCAAAGTTGATGTGCCGATTGTGGGCGACGTGAAAAGCGTTGTATTGGATTTATTGGAAGAGTTACGCAGCCGTAACGAACGTCCGAGTGCGCTGGAACTTGCGCCTTGGTGGCAACAAATCGAAGAATGGCGCAAAATGGAGTGTATGAAATACACCCAGGACCCGAACGGGGCGATTCGTGCGCAGTACGTTATCGAAAAGTTGTGGGAAGTTACCAACGGCGATGCCTATATTACGTCGGACGTAGGTCAGCATCAGATGTGGGCGGCGCAGTACTACAAGTTCAACAAACCTAACCGTTGGATTAACTCTGGTGGTTTAGGCACGATGGGCTTTGGTTTACCAGCAGCGATGGGGGTGCAATTGGCGTTCCCTGAGGAAACAGTTGCCTGTATCACGGGTGATGGCAGTATCCAAATGTGTATTCAGGAACTCGCGACCTGTTTGCAATACCGCTTACCTGTGAAAATCATTTGTTTGAACAATGGTTACTTGGGCATGGTGCGTCAGTGGCAAGAATTCTTCTATCAGAAGCGTTACGCTATGTCGTACATGGATTCCTTACCTGATTTCGTGAAATTGACCGAAGCGTATGGTCATGTCGGGATGCGTATCGAGAATGTTTCCGATGTGGAGGGTGCGTTGCAGGAGGCGTTAGCCATGAAAGACCGTTTGGTGTTCATGGACTTCATTACCATGCAAGAAAATAACGTATACCCAATGGTTCCAGCAGGTGCTGGTCATAACGAAATGATTCTGGTGTAAGGTGACGACATGCGGCATGTAATTTCCATTTTGATGGAGAATGAAGCAGGCGCGTTGTCGCGTGTTGCCGGATTATTCTCCGCGCGGGGTTATAATATTGAATCCCTGACGGTTGCGCCGACGGAAGACGCAACGCTTTCACGCTTAACGCTGGTGACTCGCGGTAGCGAAGAAATCGTCGAGCAAATCATGAAACAACTGCACAAGCTGATTGATGTGGTGAAAGTCATGGATTTGTCCGATCACGCCCACATCGAGCGTGAAATGATGTTTGTGAAAGTGGGCGTGGAGAAAAACTCCGCGTGTGAAGCGGTTAAACGCTTATCTGACATTTTCCGTGGCAATATCATTGATGTGACGGACAAAACTTACACCATCGAACTGACAGGCGATAGCAGCAAGCTGGATGCGTTTGTGAATGCGTTAAGAGAATTTCGCATTATCGAAGTGGTTCGCTCAGGTGGAATGGGTATTGCGCGTGGTGAAACCGCGTTGCGTGCCTAATTTGATTTTAGAAGATAAAGATTGGATTACAAGGTAACTTATCTCATGGCATTGAACATTTATTACGACAAAGACGCTGATCTTTCCATCATTCGTGGCAAGAAAGTATCCATTATCGGCTACGGTTCACAAGGTCACGCACACGCTTGCAACCTGAAAGATTCTGGTGTTGATGTCACCGTTGGTTTGCGCGTTGGTTCGCCAACCGTGAAAAAAGCGGAAAGCGCGGGTTTAAAAGTCACCTCGGTTGCGGAAGCTGTTGCCTCTGCTGATGTGGTGATGATTCTGACTCCAGATGAATTCCAAAGCCAACTGTACAAACAAGAAATCGAGCCAAACCTGAAACAAGGTGCGACGCTGGCATTCGCTCACGGTTTTGCGATTCATTATAACCAAATCGTACCACGCGCGGATTTGGACGTTATCATGATCGCGCCAAAAGCCCCTGGTCACACCGTTCGTTCTGAATTTGTTAAAGGCGGCGGTATTCCTGACCTGATCGCTGTTTACCAAAATGCTTCTGGTCAAGCCAAAGACGTGGCGTTGTCCTACGCTTCTGCGGTTGGCGGTGGTCGTACTGGTATCATTGAAACCACGTTCAAAGACGAAACTGAAACCGACCTGTTCGGTGAACAAGCCGTTCTGTGCGGTGGCGCGGTTGAATTGGTTAAAATGGGTTTTGAAACACTGGTTGAAGCAGGTTATGCACCCGAAATGGCGTACTTCGAGTGCTTACACGAACTGAAACTGATCGTTGACCTGATGTTTGAAGGCGGCATTGCCAACATGAACTACTCCATCTCCAACAATGCGGAGTACGGTGAGTATGTGACTGGTCCTGAAGTTATCAATGAAGAATCTCGTAAAGCCATGCGCAATGCCTTGAAACGCATTCAAAATGGTGAATACGCGAAAATGTTCATTACCGAAGGCGCAATGAACTACCCGTCCATGACGGCTTACCGTCGTAACAATGCAGCGCACCCCATCGAAGTAACAGGTGGCAAATTGCGTGCGATGATGCCTTGGATCGGTGCGAACAAACTGGTCGACAAAAGCAAAAACTAAGCGTTAATGCTTAAAAAAAGCCCGATTTACTGCGTGGTAGGTCGGGCTTTTTTATTGCTTACGGTTTTTAAATCAATCTCGCAGCTTAAAGATCAATTCATCATTAGTCGTGAGTAAACCGTGGTCAATCAGCCATTGTCGTGCATCTTCAGCATCCACTTCAAACCAACGTTGTGCCGAACCCAACCGAAAGCTGTAACCCCAAGTGTCCATGTCTTGCCACATGTGTGCTTTGCTGAAATTCGGTAGATAATCTGCCAGCAAAATCTGCAAGTAACACACAGCATCTTCTTCCGCGTAGTCTCCTTGCGCATCGGTGTGTAATACCGCACGGCGTTGACTATCCATGCAGATGGTGTGACAGCCTTCATGCAGCAAGGAATGCAGTGGAGTATCCATGCGTCCTAACACTTCCAAACCGATAATGCCTGCTTCCTCTTCATGCCAGAAACTGCCCGCAATCGGGGTGTTATCCGGCACAAGGGTAAAATGTAAGCCATAACGCGCAAATAATGCCGCTACTGCGTCAGTATTGCTATCGCGTAAGCGCGTGACATCGGGATTCGCCATTACCAAGCCCGTCCTGCGGTGGCAACTGCAATCGTGGTTAAACCAATGATCGTGTTGATACCAACCAATACGCGAATTTGTGCCAAAGCTTTACCACCATCCGCCCAACGTGCTTCCGCAACGGCTTGACGCAAGCGTTGATAAGGGGCGAAGTAAACGTGCATGAAGATCATCATCATGATTAAGCCTAAGCCATTCATGACGTGGACAAAAACTGGTGCGCCCGCAAAACCGCCCATGAAACCGAATAACATGCCATAACCCGTCGCAAGGATTAAGCCAACGGCTGCCCATACCCACGGGAAAAAACGGGCAAATACCCCCGCCCACAAGGTTAATCGGGCGGGTGGTTCTAATACACTAGCAGCGACAGGGCGCAATGCCATGTAGGCAAAGAACATCCCGCCAACCCAAACCACGACTGATAAAACGTGTAAAGCTAATGCAATCGACACTGGTGAATCCTCCACAATCAAAAGGTAGCCATTCTACGGACTCGCGCGTGAGAATGGCATTAAGGTTGCGCAAATGGGTGTTAAGACATTTTAGTCAGACGATTTAACCACTGCTTTAGGTGTGATAACCATCGGTGAATTGCCGGATGTGCTGCGGATTGGGTTTTAGTTTGTACTGCTTCTGCGCCGTACTGATAGCTGGCATATTCATAACCATAACTATTGCTCTTGGTAAGATCAGCGCGGTTAAAAATAATGCCGCCAATGGGGGCTTTAGTGTGACGTAAACGTTTTAAAACCTGTTGTAATGCATCCATGCGGGTGTGTTCAGCGCGGACAGTCAGCAATGTGGTGGAAGCTAATGGCATTAAAACGAGTGTATCTGCTAAACCCATTATCGGGGGAGTGTCGATTAAAATATAATCAAATCGTTCGCGCAGGAGAATCAATAAATCGCGCATGTCAGGTGAGGATAAGATTTCAGCAGGGTCATGTGGTTGAAAACCTGCTGGAATTAAGAATAGGTTGCCGATGTGCGTTTTGGTGATCACATCATCCAAATCAGCTCTGTCGGTTAAATAGTCACTCAATCCGTTGTCGTTGGGTACATTGAGCAATTTATGAGAAGTTGGATTGCGTAAATCACAGTCAATAATTAGAACACGATGTCCTGCATGAGCATAAGTGCAGGCGAGATTGCAGGTAATGGTCGTTTTGCCTTCGTTGGCTGTGCTGCTGGTAATGAGCAATACTTGCGAGTCAGTGCTAGGTAATTCAAAACGTAAGGCTGTGCGTAAAGTACGGAAAGCTTCGGCTATTGCTGAACGTGTCTTGCGCAAGACCATGATAGCCAAAACACTAGGTGTTGGAGCTGGTGTTTCGGGAATAACGCTTAAGACAGGTAGTTGTGTTTGTCGCTCAAGAATATTGACATCACGCGCGGTATTGTCCAAAAAGTCGCGTAAAAATGCCGCAGAGATGCCCAGCAATAGCCCCAATAACGTGCCAGCCGTCAGCAATGTGCTGAGTTTGGGTTTCTGAGTTTGCTGTGGTTCGGCAGCGTGATCGATCACTCGAACATTGTTGGGAATGGGTAGTTTGTCAGCATCAACCAGTGGTTGTGCTGGTTGAGTGTCTTGCTGGATTAAGACAGCGGTTTTGAGTTTGTTGCGTAGGTTACTTTCATTCAAGCTAACGAATGCATCCGCAAAGGCGTTGGCAAATTCGGCAGCCATTTTAGCATCTTTGGCGGTGTAACTGACCTCAGCGAGGCGGGAGTTATTGATAAATTTAACGCTGAGATTTGCCAATAATGCTGTTTCAATGCCTACCCGACGATCTTCGGGCTGCATGAATCCCAACCACAGTTTTAGGTGTTCTGTTAGGGATGCGCTGGGTAGGGTGTCCAGCAGGCGTAGGTCATTAACGACTTGCGAGGCA
>CAZTUZ010000135.1:0-7777 GCA_964617055.1 uncultured Thiothrix sp. | reverse complement strand
TGCGGCTGTAGCTGCTGATTGCCAGAATTGCCGCTGTAATCGTTGCCAGTACCGCAAACCAAAAGGACGCGGGGTAATCGGTGAAGCGTTTGCGGCTCATTTTGCACCCCGCTTGCCGTGGTTGGCGGTACGTTTACCACGCATGTTCCAAACTGCGAACACGACAATTACGCCTAATATCACGGCTACAGGGTCGACACTGATATGTTTAGGGAAATGGAAGTGCTGAATTTCAGGGGCGAACAAGCCCAATACGAAACCGACGATCAGTACAGCAAAGATTTTCATACTGCACCCCCGTTGATTTCTTCAATCTTTTCATCGGCAGGCGGAATGCCTTCGCAATGGACGACACCAACGATTTTTCCAATGGATTCAACAAATAATTTACGCTTGGCGGGTGGCATTGAAAGAATCAATCGAATGATGCGGCATTGACTGTAATCTACAATTGGTTTTGATGTATCATTTTTCATACTGGTTACTCTTGAAATGGTTTTCAGTAAATGGCTGTTTGGTGGTGGTACACCTCACAGCCCTTAAATGCCCCGCCCTGTGTGGGGCGTTTTCGTTTCTAGGCTTTCGCCTGTTCTTTAGCGGCTTTCTCTGCCGTGCCTGTTAATACCTCCTTCAAAATCTGAACAATTTCACTATTCATACTGCGTCCGTTTTGGCGTGCGCGTTCTTCTACCTGCGCTCTCATCTCGTCAGTCATGCGAACACCAAAAGGCGACAAAGGCTTTTTCTTGTCATTACCCATAAAACACTTCCAATACATTTTAATTACATAATGTATCTATTATGTTATTTATATGTTATGTACAAAGTCAATAGGAAAATGATTACAATGTGTAATTAATTTGTAATTAGGTTGGTTATGGTCAAGGATATAAACCCGTTTGGGGTGCGTATGCCGCCCGAAATAAAAGCAGAACTTGAAAAGCTGGCAGAACAGAACAGACGTTCACTGAATGCTGAAATCGTTGTAAGACTTGAGGAAAGTATTAAGCGAGAAAAAGAACGCTGGCTAACAGAGGATAACTTGCGCCGAATTGTGAGCGAAGAACTAGCCAAAGCCAGCAAATAGCCCTGAATGTAGGTGAATATTTCCCGTCTTTGTGGGTAGTCGCCCCCGAATATTCACCTACGTTTGCACCCAAAGTGGGTAAAGTGAAATAACGCCAGCCCTTATTTCATGTTGCGGCTGGAAGTTAAAATAACGCTATCTACTGGTAGTACAAGGTTGAGCAAGGCGGGATAGGCTTCCCCCATTGGTGGAAATGGACAGCCAAACACGATGCCCAAAATGGACAGCGTGCTTTTGCCAGAAATTATTGGGTACTCAATTTTCGTAGCCAAACCGATTGACCTACTCAAACTGAGGGGATGAACATTCATGTTCCCCAATGGGGATGTTCAACCATGTGTCCGATCTGGACATTAGGAGTGGGTAGCAGTCTTTTCGACACTGCGTAGCGTCACCTATTTTCCCCTTTTCAATGGCGGATTTAAAATCAGGATATTGTCATATAGCACTGCAAGAAGTACCAGCATAATCAGTTACTTAGTTGCTTCAAGGGTTTTAAATAATGCGCTTTTTCCGCCATATTTGACAGGTTTTCAGCGCATCAAATCTCGCCCTGATCTCGCCTCTTCAATGGCTGTCATAAAATCAGGATATTGTCATATAGCCCTGAAAGAAATATCAATATAATCATTATCTTACTTGCTTAAAGGGTTTTAAATAATGCGCTTTTTGTGACATATTCGGGTGATATTAAATGGGTTGCGTATCACACAACTCTAGCCGAACCTTTGCCGTACTCTAGGTCTGTTTTGGTCTGTTTTGGTCAAGTCAGAGTAAATTCGTAGTAAGTTCGTAGCGTTTGCGAATTTACCGCAACATATAAACCAATGATTTATAAGTGTATTTAGTAGTAAATTCGTAAATTCGTTAAATTCGTAGAGTATTCAGGAAATAGGTATTAGCTACAGACATAAAAAAGCCGCAACTTGTGCGGCTCACTGGATAGTCATTTGATGCTGGCAATCATGCCGCCGTTCTGAATACATCCTTCAAAACATCAGGGCGTTCAATCGCAATCCGCAACAGTGAACTAGCCGCACCACTTGGGTTACGTCTTCCCTGTTCCCACTCTTGCAAGGTACGAATAGACACACCCATCAGTTCAGCAAATTGCCGTTGTGAGAAGCCTACTTTTTGACGTGCTTCTATTACCTTGGAGACTTTCACCTGATGCACTGCACCCACTTGCCCCGCCTTCATCTGGCGAATAGATTCTAGCAGTTCAGCCCCAAGGTCACGCTTGGAGTCGCGTTCAATCAATTGCTCTTCGGTCATCATTGCTCTAATTCCTCTTTGATAGCCTTCAATACATGCGCGGGGATGTTCTCGTTCTTGTTTTTGGCATAAATCAGCAGTAACCATATTTCACCATTGGCTAATCGGTTGTAGTAGATCACCCTAACACCACCGCGCTTTCCCATGCCTTTTCTTGACCAGCGTATCTTTCGCACGCCGCCGCTTTTTGGCACAACATCCCCTTCTTCGGGGTTTTCCGCTAACCATGACGCAAATTCGCCGCGTTCATCTTCCGACCAATAGTCAGACCATAGCGAAGTAAATAATGGGGTTTCGATTACTGTAAACATGCCACTAATGATACGTCTATGACGTACACATTACCATAAGGAAATTTTTATGTTTGGGACAGTTGGGACAGTTGGTAAAACGGCAAGTGTCCCAAAGTGTCCCACTAATTACCATTTAAAAAACAGTAACTTAAGTGGATTGGGACAGTTGGGACAGTTGGGACAGCAGAAAACCAACGTGTCCGAGATAGATACGAAAACACTGATTTAGCCAAAAATAAAAAACCATAATAAACAGTTACTTACAAGAAATAAAAAGTAAGGAAAACCCTTTTTTTTAAATATTAGTGTCCCAGTGTCCCGCGTTTTACATCATCTCTTTTTATGGATTAGAGTTACTTCTGCACTAGCAGACTTGCCCGATATTCCCGTCATGCGTTGGCTGGTGGCTTCGAGTGCATCACGCAAGTTGTCTTGTGCAAACCGTGCATAACGTTCTGTGGTGCGTAGGTCTTTGTGGTTCAGGATTTTACCCACCAGATACAGCGAATTACCGCCCTGTACCAGCCATGACGCTATGGTGTGTCGTAAGTCATGGATACGCACATCTTCAAGTCCTGCGCGTTTTCTGATGCATTCCCAAGGCTTTTTGAGGTCTACCAGATGCGCCCCCTCTTTCGCACCGGGGAATATGTGCGGGTTGCCCTGCAATCGTGGGATGTTTTCAATTATCGCCATTGCTTCAATGGTCAAGGGTAAATAGTGCGCCCTGCTGGGTTTCGGGTCTGGCAGGATGAATTGACGGTTTTCAAAATCGACTTGTGACCACTTAGCGGTAAGCAGTTCGCTTTTCCTGAATCCGGTCAGCAGGTACAGCCAAAACGCAGAACGTGGGTAAATATCCTCTTGTTCAATGGCTTCAATCAATGCGGGCAGTTCAGAATGGGTAACGTATCTGTCACGCGGTTGCTCCCGATAAAAGCTAATCCCCTTGGCTGGATTCGGTGTACCAGCAGGCACAACACCCCACTTTTCAGCCTTGGTGAGCATTGCCGATAGTATCTTGATACAGCGGTTTGCACTTGGTTGGTGAGTTTTGCCTATATCCAGATGGACACTTGTTACTTGATCGTGAGTAATGCTTACCACGGGATAATTCCCGAAGTGCTTTACCAGATGCCCGCGTATGCGATTCACCTCTTGCGCCCATCCCTTGTGGTGCGGCATAACCTCGCGTGTGATGTAGTCCTCTGCGAAGTCCTTAAACAATGTGGCTTTACGGGATGCTTCACGCGCCGCTTTTGGGTCTTCACCGTCTAGTAATCCAGCAAGGTCACGCTTGGCTCTTTCCCGTGCCTGCACCAATGTCAGTAAGCCGTGCTTGCCGATGGTCTTTAGCTTCATGGTGCGGTTATAGCGGTAGAAAATGACAAAGGACTTTTTGCCACTGGGATAGATACGAATACCAAAACCCGTTAAATCTTCATCCCACCAGATGCACCATTCATTTTTTGAGCTATCGCCCGTATAGGTAAGGGACTTGATTAGGGTTTCTGTAAGCTTGGCTTTTTTCTCTATTCCCACAAGTTAGTATCCTTTGAGTTAGCATTGCGTTAGCACCATAAACGAATCTAAGTGTAGCCATGTGTTCTTAGGGTAGAGAATAACTTGTTTTAAATGCAGGTGTTAGCATTTAGGTGTTGCTAGGTGTTTTTAATATCCTTGCACTCCGAAGCCAAGGGTCGCTGGTTCGATTCCAGCCGGGTGCGCCACATTAAAATCTAGCTGATTCGAGTTAGTCTAAAAAAGCTCAGGCATCATACACATGGGCTTTTTTTGTATCTGAGTTGGTCTACTTCGTCCATTACCATCTGTGCAAAAGAAGTATACAATCAGGCATATGAACACTTTCCCACATACCTAATGGCTGTAGTTTCAACGGTCATCGTAATGCCCACCAATCGCAAGAATGTAGATAGCCTCACTGTCGAACCGATAAACCACACGTTCGCCCTGAGATAAACGACGTGACCATAAGCCACTCAGGTTATGGCGTAGTGGCTCTGGTTTACCGATGCCTGTTGACGGGTCGCCGCGTAACATTTCCTTGAGTATCTGGCACAGTTTTTTGTGCAATGCCTTATCCTTCATACGCAAGGTTTCGTATATTTCCCATGTATCGCCCTCAAATACTAAGGATTTCATCCAATGTCCCTTTATCGGCAATACGTCCGGTTCTGTTGGCATGGGTTTGCAGGGATGCTGCGATCTGGCGCATGAGGTCTTTGTTTTGCAGGACATAAAGCGTTTCTTGCTCACGTTCCCAATCTTCCAAACTCATGACCACCGCTGCTTTGCCATTTTGTCGGGTGATTTTCACCACAGTGCTGTTATCGCTGATGTAATCCAGCACGCTTGCCAGCTTTTCGCGGAAGCTGGAATAACTCATTACGTCCATTCTTTACTTTCCTCATTGGTGTGTTTCAATTGTACAGACTCATTGTACAGCTATAGGCAGGTGGACACATCTGCCTACTACACTAAAACCTAAAATTACCACGTTCGCCTCTCAACCTGAGTCACCAATCAGTCACTGCTACGCCATCGCATGAAGATTAATCAAGTGGTTTTCGTTGCTGAATAGCACTCAACCAATGCTTCGCCTTTTGTCGCTATTTACTTGAGCCGATGGATTATTCTTTGCAGAATCGATTACGCCCTGTATTTTTTACCAATAATACAACAAAAACTTGAGAGCCGAATATGAGCCTTGCGATTGTTTATAGTCGTACTAACAATGGGTTGGATGCGCCTTTAGTTTGCGTAGAAGTGCATCTTGCCAATGGTTTACCTGCATTTTCGATTGTTGGTTTGCCGGAAACGGCGGTGAAAGAAAGTCGGGATCGGGTACGGGCAGCTTTAACTAACGCAGGTTATAACTTTCCAGTTAAACGTATTACCGTGAATCTCGCGCCTGCGGATATTCCCAAAGACGGCGGGAGGTTTGACTTACCAATTGCAATGGGTTTGTTAGCCGCCAGCGAACAATTACCCACAGAACCTTTACAACACTATGAATTGATTGGTGAATTATCCCTAGGCGGGCAATTGCGCCCCGTGCGCGGCGTATTACCCACGGCAGTCGCGGCATTACAAGCCGGACGCGCATTAATCGTACCGCAGGAAAATGCCGCTGAAGCGAGTTTAATTCGTGGCTTAACCGTCTACGCCGCCAAACACATTGATGAAGTGGTTGCGCATTTGCACGGTGCAGAACCGTTAGTACGCTGGGAACAGGCGGTGGAAAGTGCCGAAGTGACTTATCCATTTGATTTGAGCGATGTCAAAGGGCAATTCATGGCGCGGCGGGCTTTGGAAATTGCCGCAGCGGGTGGGCATAACTTATTGATGGTGGGGCCACCCGGGACGGGTAAAACCATGCTGGCGAACCGTCTAGCGACGATTTTACCGCCGCTGGATGAGCACGAAGCCTTGGAAACTGCGGCGATTGCTTCCATCAGTCACCACGGTTTTCAAGCCACGCAATGGGGGCAGCGTCCGGTGCGCGAACCGCATCACACTTCCTCCGGCGTGGCATTAGTTGGCGGCGGGTCGCAGGTTAAACCGGGGGAAATTTCGCTGGCGCATCATGGCGTATTGTTCCTCGACGAACTCACCGAATTTGATCGCAGCGTGTTGGATGTCCTGCGCGAACCGTTGGAAACGGGCAAAATCACCCTATCGCGTGCTGCACGGCAAGCGACTTATCCCGCGAAATTTCAATTGGTTGCCGCCATGAACCCTTGTCCGCAAGGGCGAGCGTGTGATTTGCGCGAAAACTGCGAATGTTCCCCCGAACAACAACGCCGCCACCGCAGCCGTATTTCCGCACCGTTTTTGGATCGCATTGATTTACAAATCGAAGTCCCGCGTGTCAGACACGAAGACCTGCAAAACCTCAATGGTGGCGAAAGCAGTGCCAACGTGCGCGAACGTGTTGCCACCGCGCGGGCTTGCCAACAACAACGCCAAGGCAAAATCAATAATGCCCTCACGGGGCGCGAAGTCGATACCCATTGCCGTTTAAGCGACAAAGATCAACGCCTGCTCAATGCCGCTATGGAACGTTTCAAACTCTCCGCCCGCGCCTATCACCGCATTCTTAAAGTCGCCCGCACCATTGCGGATTTAGCGGCAAGTGCTGAGATTCGTACTGCGCATTTAAGCGAGGCTTTAAGCTATCGCGCTTTGGATAGGCTGGTTTCTTGACGGCGGACGTGACACAATTTGCTCGTGTAGAAATCCCGTTAAAAAACAAGTAGGTTATCCCCCAATGAAAAAAACACTGTGTTGCTTAAGTTTTGTTACACTGCTGTCCGCTTGTGCCAGTATGACTCCGCAAGAATGCCAGAACGCTGATTGGAATCGTATCGGATTTTCTGATGCATCCAATGGCAAAAATATCCAATTATCCGAACATCAACAGGCTTGTGCGGCGGTAAAAATCACGCCTGATCATAATGCTTATATGACGGGATATAATGCAGGCGCGGTGCAATATTGTACCTATGACAAAGGGTTGGAAGTAGGTAAGGCGGGCTTATCTAAGTCCGATACTTGCAATACACCCGCTTTGGCCAGTCAATTCCAGTTAGGGTACGAGCGCGGTTATAAGATTCATGGCAAACAAAGTGAAATCGACGATAAACAACAACGCTTAGACGAAATCAAAGATAAGTTGGATAAAGTTCAAAGCAAAAAACTGCTGATTACACCGCAAGAAATCGACCTACTTTACCGTGAAAAAGAACTCATTAATAAAGAGGTCAGTTTATTGAAGCAAGAACTCGCTTTGTTGTAAAACGTCGTCCTTCTACTGGTTTAGGCAACGTACTAGCCGTTTGTCACGCGCGATAGTTTCGTTGCCTAGCCATTCCGGCTGAGCCTTCATGCATCTTGCGCGAGAAACCCCGTCCTTCAGGGCGGGGAGGGATAGCGCGTCGGCGATAGCCGACCCTATTCTTTTTAGTTAAGCTATCTTCGGTTAGAAACTGTACCGCCTTTATTCGCGGCACGAACTACAATAGGCGAACGATGAAAACAAAACGCGCCTACCGATTCCGATTCTATCCTGATCAACAGCAAGAAAAACTGCTGGCGCAGA
>CAZTUZ010000134.1:0-7807 GCA_964617055.1 uncultured Thiothrix sp. | reverse complement strand
TGTGACTGGAGTTCAGACGTGTGCTCTTCCGATCTCCCTTTTTTTGTGCAACGTGAATAATCTGTGCCGTTTGCTTATAAATTATAAAAATTAATCTAAGTATCAGAAATCACCATAATGAATCAGTTCGCAAAAAATTGTCGTTTTTTGGCATCAAGTTAGTGCGCAAATACAACAGAGTAACTCTCTGGCATGGTTCGTGCTTATCTTCAATCAGATTATCTGTAAATTTGCTACTTCCATCCCATTATTAGGAGAAAATCCATGTCTTTAAACGGTGTTTTCAAAAGAACTCTGCTGACGGTTTGCACGGCTGCGGCATTGGGTATATCCAGCTTGGCTATGGCTGCCGACGACACTATTAAAGTTGGTATTTTGCACTCACTGTCTGGCACGATGGCAATCAGCGAAACTACGCTGAAAGACACTATGTTGATGCTGATTGATGAGCAAAACAAAAAAGGTGGGGTATTGGGGAAAAAGTTAGAAGCGGTCGTGGTTGACCCAGCTTCCAACTGGCCGTTATTCGCAGAAAAAGCGCGTGACTTGATCGAAAAAGACAAAGTAGCAGCCACTTTCGGTTGCTGGACCTCTGTTTCACGCAAATCCGTTTTGCCCGTATTTGAAGAGAAAAACAGCTTGTTGTTCTACCCTGTCCAATACGAAGGTGAAGAATCCTCCAAAAACGTATTCTACACAGGTGCAGCACCCAACCAACAAGCGATCCCGGCGGTGGATTACTTGATGAAAGATTTGGGCGTGAAACGCTGGGTGTTGGCAGGGACAGATTACGTTTACCCTCGCACCACTAATAAAATTCTGGAAGCGTATTTGAAATCCAAAGGTGTCGACGAAAAAGACATCATGATCAATTACACACCATTCGGTCACTCTGATTGGCAGTCTATCGTAGCGGATATTAAAAAATTCGGGGGCGAAGGCAAGAAAACTGCTGTGGTTTCCACCATTAACGGTGATGCTAACGTTCCGTTTTATAAAGAACTCGGCAACCAAGGCATTTCTGCGGAAGATATTCCTGTCGTGGCATTTTCTGTCGGTGAAGAAGAGCTTTCCGGTATCGATACCAAACCATTGGTTGGGCATTTAGCAGCATGGAACTACTTTGAAAGCGTGGATAATCCAGCGAATAAAGAGTTCATCAAAAAATGGCAAGAATACACTAAAAATCCTAAGCGCGTTACTAATGACCCAATGGAAGCACATGTTATCGGTTTCAATATGTGGGTAAAAGCGGTTGAAAAAGCTAAATCCACCGAAACGGATAAAGTCGCTGAAGCTATGATCGGTTTGGAAGTACCAAATTTAACAGGTGGTACAGCAAAGATGTTACCTAACCATCATTTAACTAAACCTGTTCTGATTGGTGAAATCCAAGAAGATGGCCAATTTGAAGTGGTTTCTAAAACACCTGAAGTCGCGGGCGACGCATGGTCTGACTTTTTGCCAGATTCTAAGAACATCGTAGCCGACTGGACAGGTAAAGAAACCGACGGTAAACCGTGTGGTAACTACAACACCGAAACCAAAAAATGCTCTGGTCAAAATTACAAATGATTTTTGAATAACAATCTGCTCTACCCAAAGCTTTAGGGCTTTGATTTGGGGTATCTGCCGCATCCTCCCCTTCCACGTCACTACTCCACGGCAGATACCTCTTTTTCTCAACCGTTTTCGGAATGCTACGGAATGACTGTATGCTGAAAAAATCCCGACTTATCGGTACTTTCCTGTTGAGCTTGCTATTATGGTTTAGTCTATCGGTTCAGGCTAATCAGGAGAGTCCCGTCATTGCTCAAACTGTTCCGCTTTTCCAAGCCTCATCTTTTGATAAAACCCGTGAAGCGATTGATGTCTTGGTGAATAGCGGTGATTCTCAAGTCGCACCTTATTTACAATCTCTACTGGATGGTGAGTTATATCAACATAATAGTCAGGGGGCGTTGGTTAGGATTAAGGGTGATAGGGTAACGGATATGCAGGGGCAAGCCATTGCTAATGCAAATAAAGACGATTACCGTAAAATCCCATTAAACAATACATTGCGTAAATACTTGCGTAGCAAAATTGGCGTATTGAGTTTGAGTAGCTCTGATCCTGCATTACGTTTAAAATCAGCCACAGGTTTACTAGAAAATGTCACGCCAGAAATGGCGGGTCAGCTTAAAGATTTATTAGCAAAAGAGACCGATGCCAAGGTGAAAGACGTATTGACATTGGGTATTAATATGGCTGACTTAAACGCTCCCGATAAGGCAATACGCTTACAAGCAATTGCAGCCCTTGCGGGTAATTTAAACCCATCGGTGCGTAATCGTCTAACCGTTTTAGTAACGGATAGTGATGCAGAAGTGGCGAAAGCCGCCCAAGATAGTTTGCGTGATATTGAAAATAAAGTAGCCTTGTATGGTCATGCTGAAACATTATTTTTCGGACTGAGTTTAGGCTCAGTATTGGTTTTAGCTGCGATTGGTTTGGCGATTACTTTTGGGGTTATGGGTGTCATTAATATGGCGCACGGTGAATTGATTATGCTGGGCGCGTATACAACTTATCTCGTGCAACAATTAATGCCTAACTTTATTGATTATTCGTTATTTGTTGCTATTCCATCTGCTTTTATTGTTTCAGGCTTAATGGGGATATTAATCGAACGTACTGTGATTCGACATTTATATGGGCGACCCTTGGAAACATTACTTGCTACATTTGGGATTAGTTTGGTATTACAACAATTGGTGCGTACCGTTATTTCACCACAAAATGTACCCGTGGCAAATCCATCGTGGATGTCGGGTTCATTAGAAATTAATAGTGTTTTATCATTAACCTATAATCGTTTGTATATTGTGTTATTTTGCTTGTTGGTTTTTGCTTTGTTGTACATGGTATTGCGTAAAACCAATTTGGGTTTACAAGTGCGTGCGGTTTCACAAAATCGGGCAATGGCTCGTGCAATGGGGGTTCGTTCAGCACGGGTCGATGCGCTGACCTTCGGTTTAGGTTCGGGTATTGCGGGTGTCGCAGGTGTCGCATTGAGCCAATTAACTAACGTCGGGCCTAATTTGGGTCAGTCCTATATCATTGATTCCTTCATGGTTGTTGTATTCGGTGGCGTGGGGAATCTGTGGGGAACGCTCGTAGCAGGCTTGTCTTTAGGTGTGGTCAATAAAGTGCTCGAACCGTGGGCAGGGGCGGTATTGGCCAAAATTCTGGTGCTGGTATTCATTATTTTGTTTATCCAGAAACGTCCACGCGGTTTGTTCCCGCAAAAAGGTCGCGCAGCAGGGGATTAATCATGGGAATTTTAAACATTTTACACAATGATCGTGGTGGCAAGATCATGCTTGCAGTGCTTGCGTTGGTCATGATTATTGTCCCAATTTTAAATTTGCTCGTACCAGAAAGTAGTTTCTTGCACATGCCAACTTATCTGGTAACACTATTGGGTAAATACCTAACTTATGCTTTATTAGCCGTTGCGGTGGATTTGGTTTGGGGCTATTTAGGCATTTTAAGCCTTGGGCATGGTGCATTTTTTGCACTCGGTGGTTATGCAATGGGTATGTATTTAATGCGCCAGATCGGGGATCGCGGTGTTTATGGTAATGCCAGCTTGCCGGATTTCATGGTGTTTTTGAACTGGAAGGAACTGCCTTGGTTTTGGCAGGGGTTTGATATGTTCTGGTTTGCCATGTTGATGGTGTTATTTGTGCCTGGTTTATTGGCTTTTGTGTTTGGTTGGTTAGCATTCCGTTCTCGCGTGACGGGTGTGTATTTATCCATTATTACACAGGCTTTGACTTATGCTTTATTATTAGCTTTCTTCCGTAATGAAATGGGTTTTGGTGGCAACAATGGTTTGACCGACTTTAAGGATATACTGGGTTTTAGTTTGCAGGCAAATGGTACGCGGGTCATGTTATTCGTGCTGTCGGGTCTGGCTTTAGCAGGAGGTTATTTATTGTGTCGCTACATTATTAATTCTAAATTAGGACGGGTGATTGTGGCGATTCGGGATGCGGAAAGCCGCACACGCTTTGTTGGTTATCGTGTGGAGCATTATAAAGTATGGGTATTTACTGTTTCGGCAATGCTCGCTGGTGTTGCTGGGGCATTGTATGTGCCACAAGTGGGAATTATTAACCCTGGTGAGTTTTCGCCACTTAATTCGATTGAAATTGTGATTTGGGTCGCTATTGGTGGACGCGCTACTTTATACGGTGCAGTGATTGGGGCGATTTTAGTAAACTATGCAAAAACCGTGTTTACTGGATTAATGCCAGAGTCGTGGTTATTCATGTTAGGTGCATTATTCGTACTGGTTACTTTGTATTTGCCACAAGGTTTAGCTGGATTAGTGCAACAATTTAAATCCCAGAGCTGGTTGAAAAAACGCGAGGTGACAGCATGAGTGATGGTCATTTCATCAATACGGGGCAACCTGATGCCAGCCACAAAGCGATTCTGTATCTGGAAGATTTAAATGTCAGTTTCGATGGTTTTAAAGCGATTAATAACCTGACGCTGTACATTGATACGGGCGAGTTGCGCTGCATTATTGGTCCTAATGGTGCGGGTAAAACCACAATGATGGACATTATCACGGGTAAAACCCGTCCTGATAGTGGTAAGGCATGGTTTGGTCAAACCATTGATTTATTAAAACTGTCAGAGCCGGAAATTGCTAATGCCGGAATCGGGCGTAAATTCCAAAAACCTACTGTGTTTGAGTCGCATAGCGTGGCGGAGAATTTAGAACTTGCCATGCACGGTAATAAAAGCGTGTGGTATAGCCTGCGAGCGCGGTTAAGTGGCGAACAGCAAACTTTAATTGACGAAACCCTGAATACTATCGGTTTAACCGAGCATTTTTATCGTCCTGCGGGGGCATTATCGCATGGGCAAAAACAATGGCTGGAAATCGGTATGTTATTGGTGCAAAAACCGTATTTATTATTGGTTGATGAACCCGTAGCGGGAATGACGCACCAAGAAATGGATCGCACCGCAGAATTGCTGACTTCCTTGGCGGGTAAACATTCCGTGGTAGTGGTGGAACACGATATGGATTTTGTGCGTTCAATTGCCAAAAAAGTTACTGTTTTGCACCAAGGCAGCGTGCTTGCCGAAGGTACGATGGACGAAGTGCAAAATGACCCGCGTGTGGTCGAAGTGTATTTGGGGGGGTAAATGCTTAAGGTCGAAAAACTCAACCAATATTATGGTGAAAGTCATACACTGTGGGATTTAGACATGCATGTTCCCGAAGGGCAATGCACGGTCTTGATGGGGCGTAATGGTGTGGGTAAGACCACGCTATTGCAGTGCATTATGGGGTTGCTTAAAGCGCGTGATGGCGTGATTCAATACCAGGGGCAAAATTTGCTCGGCGTGGATGCTGAAAAACGTGCCAACCTTGGCATTGGCTATGTCCCACAAGGACGGCAAATCTTCCCCATGCTCACAGTGGAAGAGAATTTGCTGATTGGTTTACCTGCTCGCCGCGATAAAGTACGCAGTATTCCGCCCTTTATTTTCGAGATGTTTCCGGTCTTAAAGGAAATGTTAGGGCGACGCGGTGGCGATTTATCCGGCGGTCAGCAACAGCAATTAGCCATTGGACGCGCTCTTGTGCTTGACCCAAAATTGCTGATTCTCGATGAGCCGACTGAAGGTATTCAGCCTAATATCGTTGCAGAAATTGGCGACATTATTCGTAAGCTGAATAAAGAAATCGGTCTGACGGTGTTGTTGGTGGAACAAAAACTCCCGTTTGCACGCAAGGTGGGGGACTGTTTCTGTATTCTGGATCGTGGGCGGCAAGTCGCTCAGGGTACAATGAAAGAACTCGATGAAGGATTAATCCAACGTTATTTGACGGTGTAGGTATTGCCGTTTTATCTGATTGAAAACGCAGTGTCGAGCTGAAGCCCGACCTGCATTATTGTCGTATCCGTTTGTAGGTCGGATTTTAATCCGAGCCGTTGGGCCAAAGCCCGACCTACATGGTTTTATGGGGCGGTGGTTGGTTCAACCCCATACGGGCTAACATTGGGGGTGGGTAATGTTGCATCGTTAAGTGGTGTGTTGCCTTCTACCGAAATATATGGGGCTTGGTTAATGCTGCTGCTCATGGCTTTGTTGTTGGGTTTTGCGCCACGAACAGCATTATTGGCTTCAGCGGCGATATTTCCAGGTAAACACAGGCGAATGTAACCCTGTAAGGCATTAAACGCGCCGACGCGATTGGTGTACTGGTTACTGCTCAGTTGTTCAACGTATTGCTGTTGCAGATTATGTACTAGATTGCGTGTGGTAGAGGGTTCTAAACCTGCAAGCATGTCGGTATTAAAGCTGTTGAAGCCTGTTTGGGTGTAACCGAAAGCCGCAGCGGTTAGGGCTAATTCGCGTGCGCTGGCTTTGGCGATACCCAATACGCTATTCGTGAATAATCCGGTTTGTCCGATTAATTGGCTATCGCGTTGGCTACCTTGTTTTACCCAGTTTACAGCATCTAGGTAGCTCTCACATTTTTGATTGGAATATTGTACCCCAGCCATAATGAACTGATTCCATTCTTCCGTGGTAGCAGGTTGATCTGGCAAGCCTGCTAAACGCAATAGGGCTTGATAAACCTCGTCTTGTTTAGCGGCATATGCGGCGATGTCCTGAGAGGTAAGTGATTCATCTGCACCATTATTTAATGCTGCCATGTGACCAACGCTGGAACACGCGCTCATGAGGGTTAAGCTTGTACCGATCAAGCCAATGCGCCCTATATTTAAAATATATGAATGAATTGTGATGGGTGATAAGGTTGTAATACTCGGCGTTTTTATCGCAAGTCCATTATTTTTCATCATTCAACTTTCCTTATTGGTATTGGAAGTGTTAGATTAACTACTGATTTATCAATGTGTTTTGAATAATCTAGTTGCGATGAAAAGATTCGTACACTAGATTTAATTTATCTAAGCAGTAAGCTATTTTGTTTGGTTAATAACTGGTTAGGGATTGGCACAAAAACTGCTTACGTTAGCTGTTCAATTTTTTATAACGTCAATAGGGATTGTTGCTATGTCTAAACCAAGTAATTGGGTAGTGTGGGCAAGTTTGGGAATTGCTAACATGGGCGGCGAAGCTGTCGCCCACGCTGGGATCATACCGCATCCTGAAACGACTTCTGAACTGTGGCATTTTCTTGTCCATGTAGGGGGTGGTTTCCCTGTCGTGTTCCTTTTGTTTTTGTTGGCACGGGGAATCAGTCGCTGGCATGAGCAGCGTAGTGTAACCCGTAATCGCCGTGATTGAAGCTAACGCCACGGGTTGGCAAGCAGCATTGCGCTTAAACTTCGAGCATCGCAGCACCAAAACGGTGCTGGCACAGCGTAGCCAACGCGGACCTTTAGCCGTGCAACGCCCGTTTTACCCCGAAGGCGAGGTGTGCCACGCTTACGTTCTGCACCCGCCGGGGGGCGTGGTTGGTGGCGATGCTTTGCACTTACACTTTCACGTCGCACCCCATGCTCACGCCTTGCTAACCACGCCGGGGGCAACGAAATTCTACCGTTCCGCCGGATTAGCCGCCGCCCAATACCAGCATTTCCACGTTAGCGACGGCTGTTTGGAATGGTTGCCGCAAGAAAACATCTTGTTCCCCAGTGCGAATGCTTTACTGAGCAGTGAGATACGGCTGTACGGTCAGGCGCAATACCTTGGCTGGGAAATTCAGTGTTTGGGTCGCCCAGTAATTGCGGAAGCCTTCGATACGGGGCAGGCGACCTTT
>CAZTUZ010000133.1:0-7843 GCA_964617055.1 uncultured Thiothrix sp. | reverse complement strand
GTAATGAATAAATGTTGGATTTGTAGGTGGCTGAAAAACAGTGATACGAGGGTGACAGCAATTCCAACGCAGAGTCCGCGAGCAATCCCACCACTAACATAACCTAGTAGAATAATCCAGTTAGGTGTTGGTGAAACCAGCATTTCGGCAATATTGCCTTGAAATTTCGAGCCATAAAATGATGATACAACATTCGCATAGGAGTTACTAATAACCGACATCATGATTAAGCCGGGTACAATAAAGGTCATGTAATCATGTCCGCCCATTGTACCAATTTGTGAACCGATTAAATTGCCGAAAATCACAAAATACAGTGCGGTAGTAATCATCGGGGGCACAATGGTTTGTACCCAAATTCGCGTAAAACGTAAGATTTCGCGTACTAGGATCGTGTAATACGCTATCCAGTGCTGTTGTAGGTTCATGCTTTATTCGCCTCTACCAAATCCATGAATAATTGTTCTAAGCGATTGGTTTTATTGCGCATACTACGGATTTGTACACCTTGTTCATTTAAAAACTGGAAAACTTGATTTAAAGAGTAATGCGCGGTATGAAACATGACTTCTAATGTAGTGGAATCATGCAGTGTAAAATGACATAGATTACTTAATGTTGGCAAATGCAGCGTGGGTTCGACCAAATCAAATACATAACTTTCGGTATCCAATCGCCCTAGTAATTGTTTCATACTGGTGTTTTCGATTAATTCACCTTTATCAATAATACCGATGTTGCGGCATAAGCTTTCTGCTTCTTCTAAATAATGGGTGGTGAGAATAATCGTTGTGCCTTGAGCATTGAGATTCGCGAGAAATTCCCACATGGAACGCCGAATTTCAATATCTACACCAGCCGTGGGTTCGTCGAGAATTAATAAACGTGGGTTGTGAACCAATGCCCGCGCAATCATGAGACGGCGTTTCATGCCTCCCGATAAATTTTTAGCTTGTTCGCGGCGTTTTTCCCATAAACCCAATTGGTTTAATAGCAGGTCAGCGCGTTCGTAAGCAGCTTTGCGAGCCAAACCGTAATAACCGCCTTGGTTGACGACGATTTCCACAACTGGCTCGAAAATATTAAAGTTAAATTCCTGAGGGACAAGACCGATTTGCGCTTTGGCTTGTTCGCGTTGTGTGTCGAGATCATAATCAAAAATCGTGACTTTTCCGGCGGATTTATTCACCAAAGAGCTGATAATGCCGATGGTGGTGGATTTGCCCGCGCCATTTGCGCCTAGTAAAGCAAAGAAGTCGCCTTGCTCCACGCGCAAGTCAATGCCTTTGAGCGCGGTGAATCCGTTGCTATAGGTTTTGCGCAAGCCTTGAATGTCCAATGCTGCTGTCATGATAATTCGCTGTTGGGAGTAAAATGGCGATGTTAGCACGACTCTCACGAGTGTGGTTTTGTTGTGACATAATACGGCACATTATGAATTTGTATGGCTGAGTAGCACGATGGTAGTCAAACGCTGGCTGAGTTGGTTGTGGCGTATTCCACTGATTTTAGGTTTATTTATGTGCGGATTCTTACTCATATTCCGCTTTGTTCCTGTGCCAACGTCGGCATTTATGTTGCGTCAAGACATAACGGCAATTTTTAGCAGCGAAACGCCTTTCGTGCGGCATCAATGGGTTAGCTTGGATAAAATTCCCGCTGCGATGCAGTTGGCGGTGATCGCTTCTGAAGATCAACGTTTTGCCGAACATTGGGGGATTGATATGCAAGCCACCACTGCTGCGATTAATGCCGAACTTAAAGGTAAGAAAACGGGTGGCGGTAGCACGATTACCCAACAATTAGCGAAAAATCTATTTCTGTGGGAAGAACGTAGCTACATCCGCAAAGGGTTGGAATGGACTATTGCCAGCTTAATGGAAGTATTGTGGTCAAAAGAACGCATTTTGGAAGTGTATTTAAATACCGCACAATTCAGTAACGCCGATTATGGCGTGGCGGCTGCTAGCCAAAATCTCTTGCATAAATCGGTTGGCGCATTAACCAAAAACGATGCCGCATTACTCACCGCTGTCTTGCCAGCCCCGCGTAAATTCAGTGTGGTTAAGCCATCTGGTTACGTTCGCACACGTCAAAGTCGGGTTTTGCGCCAAATGCGTTACATTGGTGGAGCGACTTATTTGAATCGCTTGAATTAGTGGTTTAATCCTCTCAGCTTGTGGCTTGAACGGGTAATTAGGCGGTTCATGGGCTAAACTCCCGCGCATGTTGCGCAAACTCCTTTCTCTGTTACTCATGATAGCTGCATTACTGTTTGTGGTGCAGCTTGGTATTTACGCCTACCGCTGGTGGTTTCCGCCACTGCCGGATTTGCCTGCTCTCAGACAAAGCTCATCATTGGGGATGAATACCAATGAAGTGGGGGCGATTGATGCCAGTTTGCCTTTCGTGGATTTATTCCGTGCTGCCGCGCCATTTCGGGAAAACGTGCTGCATTTACCCGCGCAAGATAAGGTGGTTTACGATACCAATGGTTGGGTTAGCCAGTTAAACGGTGCGCAAGTTGGCACAACGTTTTTGAATGAAATTCCCGCTGGTGCATTACCCGATGGCGAATACACCGTGCTGTATGACGGTGAAGGTGAACTTGCTTACCGTTACGATGCGGTGTTATTGCAACGTCAAACGGGGCGAGACACGATTCGTTTAGCCGCAGGTAATAATGGGCGATTGGATGCCAGTTTACTGATTGTGCAATCGAATCCCGCGAATTACTTGCGCAATATTCGCATTCTGCCGTCGGGTGGCATTTGCCGGAATAATCCGTTGCAACGAGTGGCGGATGCTAGCGCGTGTCGCAGAGGGCAATACCTTGCCTTTGTCGATAACTACGCCACGATGGTGTTTAACCCCGATTACTTAGCTTTTATGACCGATTTTCGGGCGATTCGCTTTATGCCCATGTCGGGAATTACCCGTAACCCCATTCAACATTGGTCGCAACGCCCACAACTGGCGCAAGCGACGTGGGGCGGTGGTTATGGTTCACGCGGCGCACCACTGGAAATCATGGTGGCATTGGCAAATCGGCTGCATAAGGACGTATGGTTTAATATTCCGCACGCTGCCGATGATGATTATGTACAGCAATTCGCCACTTATGTCCGCGATCACCTTAATTCTGAGTTGAAAATCTACCTCGAATATTCCAATGAAGTGTGGAATCCCACCTTTACCCACGCCGAATACACCCAACAGCAAGGCATTGCACTGGGCTTGAGTCGTAATGCGGTGGAAGCGGGGCAACGTTTCTACAGTCAGCGGGCGCGGCAAGTGTTTCGGGCGTGGGAACAGGTATTCGGCGGGCGTGAACGTGTGGTGCGTGTGATTGGCGGTTGGGATACGCATCCCGACTTTGCACAAGCGGTATTGGCGTATGATCACACTTATGCCTCGGTGGATGAGCTAGCCATTGCGCCGTATATCGCGGGTAAAATTCAGGATTTACGCCAAGCACAAACGGTGGATGATGTTTTTGCCCAGCTCAATGACCCGCAAACGAATCGCGGTTTGGCGGATGTGTTAAAGCATGTGCAGGAACACGCGCAATTGGCGCAACAATTTGGGGTGGATTTGCTGGCTTACGAAGCGGGGCAGGGTTTGGTCGATTGGGAAACACGCAAACTGGATCAGCATCCGAATCCATTATTCGTGGCGGCGAATCGTGACCCACGCATGGGGGAATTGTACCGCGAGTTTTTGTATGGTTGGCAACAAGCGGGCGGCAAATTAATGATGCTGTTTTCCGCGCCGCGTCCGTGTCAGTGGTACGGCTGTTGGGGTTTGAAAGAACACATACGCCAAGCCGATCAAGACGCGCCGAAGTTCATGGCAGTAAGTCAATTTTTAGCCGAACGTGACGCTTGGTGGCAGGATGAAACACTGCCAAAACCTGCTAATGTGATACTTCCAGCAACCAAGCACGACCCGCGTCGCCCCGTGACGGCATTGCGTCCGGTGCAAGATACACAACAACCATTTACCTTGGAAAATCCTATTGCCTTTAATCAGGTGTTGGCGGGTAAAACATGGGATAAAAAGGATTTTTACGCGCGTTGGCAAGCACATTGGGATGAACAATATCTCTACCTTACCGTGCGGGTTTACGATGATCATCCTGTGCACGATTCGCCCGACCCAACGAACGACGATGCGGTGGAATTGTTTATTGATACCGATAACCAGCGGGGTATGCAAATGGATGGCAAAACCGAATACCACCTGATTTTTAGCTCTCCCAACAAGGTGCAAGTGGGAAAAACTTCCGCGCCTTTAACGCCCGCCGCTCTCAACCGTATCCAAACGCAGATGCGTAGCGAAACCGATGGTTATACCTTGCAGGCAAAAATACCGTGGCAACTGTTTGGTTTACAACCACATATTCGGGACATTATTGGGCTGGAGGTGGAAATCGACGACGATGACGACGGCGGCAAGCGCGATCAACGCCTAGGCTGGATGGCAAGCGACGATCAAGCCGCCAGTAACCCCAGCCTGTGGGCAAGCGTGTTATTTAGTGGACGTTAACGGTTTTGACGCGGGGGCGGGGTTCAGTAAACGTGGCTCATCCTTGGCGGCGCGACGTGGCAAAAAACCGCCTTTGTCTTGGCGATAACGCAGCAAATAACCGCCTAATGCCCCGCCTGCTGTGGTTAAGGTCATGATGCCCAAGGTAATGAATTGCGTGAGTAACAATAAACCACCCAAGCCTGCCAACCCTGCGAAAGCCACGCCGACCTTCACATTGGCTTGTGCGGAAGTGCGGCGAATTTCCTGCAAAGTTTCTTTGTGCGCCTTGTGTGCGACTTCGGCTTTGGCGCGTTCCGCATCCACACGAATCGCTTCACGCTCTTTTGCATGGTTTTCACGCAAACGACTGATCACATCCTGCCGTTGCTGTGCCGCCATTGCTCCAAACCAAAACGCGGTGAGCACACCCACAATCACCAAAGGAATCAGCAAACGTAACCAGCCCCATCCGCTCAAATCCGACGGCGCAAGCAATACCAAACCCACCGTAATCAGTTGTAATAGCAAAATAGCAGGTAAAAATTTAAGCATAGTTGATGTCCTTTTAGGCTATCGAGTCCTCAGGGAAGCATTATAATCGGAGCGAGTCGGGATTGGATAATTGCCCTGATGCTGTGTCATTGCAATACAAAATCAACGTAGAGTGTTAGAATCAGGTACTACGATAAAGCAGTATCTGGAGGTGTTTAATGAATACTATCGGTATTAAAGAGCTGCAAACGAATCCTGCTAAACTCAGCCAAGCTTTGTCCCAAAACGAATATTTGCTGATTACACGCCGTGGTGAGCCACTGGGCATTGCATTACCATTCGGTTTGCCATTGCTTGAAAATGGTATGAAAAACTGGGTGGCATTGAAAGCTTTTCAAGCAGGTGATCTTAGCCTTGGGCAATTAGGCAAAGTATTAGGGAAAAATAAGCACGAGACGTTGGCATTGTTAGGGGAATTAAATATCGTGGTGGCTGATTACGATTTACAAGAAGATTTACAGACGTTGGACAGCTTGTTTAATGTATGAAAACCATTATTGTCAGTGATACGACTAGCTTGATTGTGCTGGAAAAATTGCATTCGCTGGATTTATTGTGCAAGTTGTTTGATCGGGTGTTAGTACCAGCCGTCGTTATGCTGGAAATGCAAGTAGGTTCGCCACACATTGAAGCTACTTTACAATCCCTGCCGTGCATTGAAGTGGTTGATCTGGTGTCTTCTCAGCGGTTGTCATCGTTGCTGATGGTATTGGATGCGGGCGAGGCTAATGCGATTGAGTTAGCGGCAAGCCGTGCATTGCCTTTGATTATTGATGAACGTAAAGGTCGACAAATTGCGCAGCAATTAGGTTTGCGTGTGACCGGATTCGCAGGATTATTGATTCAAGCAACTCGCAGCCAAATTCTGGATACCAAGACCGCTTTAATTTTATTGGAATGCGCCATTCATAACGGTTTGCGCCTATCCCTTGCTTTGCAACAGCAAGTACAGGCTATATTAAATAAGCAAGCTTAATGTTTTATTTTATGCTGTGATAATTTCATGACCCAATTCGTTCATTTGCGTTTACACACTGAATATTCGTTGCTGGATAGCACGATTCGCATTAAGCCGTTAATGAAAGCGGTGGAAAAAGCGGGTATGCCTGCGATTGCGGTGACTGATCAAAACAATTTCTTTGGTTTGGTGAAGTTTTATAAAACTGCGATGGGGGCGGGGATCAAGCCGATTTTCGGGGTGGATGTGTTATTGGTGGATGAGCAGGGTTCGGATGCGTTATTCCACCTGATTTTGTTGTGCCAAAACAATACGGGCTACCGAAATTTGACGCGCTTGATTTCACGAGCGTGGCAGCATGGGCAAGTATTAGGCGTGCCGCGTGTGCAACGGGCGTGGATTGCAGAGTTGAGCGACGGCGTGATTATGTTGTCCGGTGGGCGCGATGGCGATGTAGGGCAAGCATTATTAGCAGGAAATCAGGAGCTTGCCGAACGACGGTTACGCGAATGGGTGACGGTTTTCCCTGAGCGTTATTACTTGGAATTGCAGCGTACTGGGCGCGAGGGTGAAGAGGACTATATTCACGCGGCAGTGGATTTGGCGTTAGCGCATGATGTTCCGGTGGTGGCGACCAATGACGTGCGGTTCGTGGCGGCGAGCGATTTTGACGCACACGAAGCGCGGGTGTGCATTAACAGTGGCAATGTATTAGCCGACCCGAAACGCCCAAAGTTGTACAGTCCACAGCAATATTTGCGTACTGCTGAAGAAATGGTGGCATTGTTTGCCGATATTCCGTCTGCGATTACCAATACCGTGGAAATTGCCAAGCGTTGCAATGTGTCGCTGATTTTGGGTAAAAATTACCTGCCGCAGTTTCCGATTCCTGAGGGCATGACGGAGGCGGAATATTTCTGCAAAGTCAGTGCAGAAGGATTGGAAGAACGTTTGGATTTCTTATTCGGTGAGCAATTTCCACGCGGTTCAGCCGGATTCACGGAAAAACGCCAGCCCTATGACGAGCGGTTGCGTGTGGAACTCGACGTTATTAATAAGATGGGTTTCCCTGGTTACTTCTTGATCGTTGCGGACTTTATTCAGTGGGCGAAAGACAATGGTATTCCGGTAGGGCCGGGGCGCGGTTCGGGTGCGGGTTCTTTGGTGGCTTACGCGCTGAAAATCACCGACCTTGACCCGCTGGCGTATGACTTGCTGTTTGAACGTTTTTTGAACCCTGAACGGGTTTCCATGCCGGACTTTGACATTGACTTTTGCATGGATAACCGTGACAAAGTGATTGATTACGTTAGTAGAACTTACGGACGGAATCAGGTTTCGCAGATCATTACGTTCGGTTCAATGGCGGCGAAAGCGGTGGTGCGCGATGTGGGGCGGGTATTGGGGCATCCATATGGCTTTGTGGATCGTGTCGCAAAATTAATTCCCAACGTGCTGGGCGTGTCGTTAAGCGACGCATTGGGGCGCACCGATAAATCGAAAAAAGACGCGGAATTGGTGTCGGAAGATTTGTGCGCGTTGTACGAAAAAGATGAAGAAGTCAAAGCCTTAATGGACATGGCATTGGCGTTGGAGGGCTTAACGCGCAATACGGGCAAACACGCGGGTGGGGTATTGATTTCACCATCGGATTTGACCGATTTCACCCCGATTGCGTGCGATGACGAAGGCAATGGCGTGGTGTCGCAGTACGATAAGGACGATGTGGAAGCCGTCGGTTTGGTTAAATTCGACTTTTTGGGCTTGCGCAACCTCACCATTATTGACTGGGCATTGCAAACC
>CAZTUZ010000132.1:0-7895 GCA_964617055.1 uncultured Thiothrix sp. | reverse complement strand
CTAAATAAGCGGTGAGCTAATAAGCCCTGTTCGGTATCATAGATCGCAACGCCAGTTTCGTCGCAGGAGGTTTCAATGCCAAGGACGCGCATATTTCTGTTTCATCACCTGTTATCGGGGGAAACCATTATAGATGACTTGATGAGTTCCCGAAAAATAAATCACTTTGTGCTAGATTCTGTCAGGTTGGATTCGTGGGGAATATGATTATTTATGCAAGTGTTGTGCAAATATGTCTGGGCAATAGTGATGGTTGCATGGGGTTGGGGTATTACCAGCCCAACGGTGTGGGCAAAAGATCGAGTGATTGTGTTAGCAGGGCAATCCAATATGATGGGCAAAGGCAAAACCCAAGAATTGCCGGAGGGTTATCGTAATATGCCCGCGAATGTGCGGTATTTTTACCAAGGTCGGGAACGTCAACTAGCGCAGTTTGCTTTATTCGGACCGGAAGTGAGCCTAGCGCACAGTCTTGCACAGCAATACCCCAATGATCGTATTATTTTGGTCAAGCAAGCCGCATCGGGCAGCCTGATTCAACAATGGCAACCGGGCGAGCCGCTGTACAAGGGTTTATTGCGGCAGGTAGGTTTTGCTGCGGATGACTACCCCTTTAACCAAATCGACGCGATTGTGTGGATGCAAGGGGAAAGCGATGCCGAAGGCGGCTTGCCAGTTGCAACCCAATACGCTGGGCGTTTAATGCAGTTCGTGACGCACTTGCGCAAGGATTTACAATCACCCAATAGCTTGTTCGTGTTTGGTGAAGTTGGGGTGCAACATCCTCTGTTACAAGACTCGGTGGATACCGTGCGTAAACAACAAAAAATGGCGCAAGAACGCTTGACAAATGCACTCATGGTTTCGACCGAGGGTTTGGGGAATATCGGTGATGGCATTCACTACAATGCGCAAGGTCAGGTGGAATTGGGGAAACGCTTTGCACAGGCTTTAATCCAACGTTTGCATTGAATAAGCTGGATTCAGCAGGCATTTTCGCATAACCTTGTTCGCCACTTAAAAACATAAGACTGCACACAGTAGCCTGTTTTAACTTCATCTACCACCGAGGACGGAGCGAGTCATGACTATCATTAAGCAGGATGACGTAATTGCCAGCGTTGCAGATGCGCTGCAATTTATTTCCTATTACCATCCGGTCGATTTCATCGAAGCCATGCACAAAGCATGGGAACGTGAAGAATCCCCAGCGGCAAAAGATTCCATCGCCCAAATTCTGGTCAACTCCCGCATGTGTGCAGAAGGGCATCGCCCGATTTGCCAAGACACGGGTATTGTTACGGTATTCGTTAAAGTCGGCATGAATGTGCAATGGCAAGGCGACATGAGCCTGACCGACATGATTAACGAAGGCGTGCGCCGTGCATACATGAACCCGGATAACGTGCTGCGTGCATCCATTCTCGCCGACCCAGCGGGGGCGCGTAAAAACACCAAAGACAATACCCCAGCGGTGATTCATTACGAAATCGTTGCAGGCGATAAGGTCGAATTTGACGTAGCGGCGAAAGGCGGCGGCTCAGAAAATAAATCCAAAATGGCGATGCTTAACCCTTCCGACAGCATTGTGGATTGGGTCTTGAAAACCGTCCCCGAAATGGGTGCGGGTTGGTGTCCGCCGGGGATGTTGGGAATCGGCATCGGCGGTACAGCCGAGAAAGCTGCATTAATGGCGAAAGAAGCTTTAATGGAACACATTGACATTCACGAACTGCAAGCGCGTGGCGCACAAAACCGCGTCGAAGAGTTGCGCTTGGAACTGTTCGAGAAAGTCAATAACTTAGGTTTGGGGGCGCAAGGTTTAGGCGGTTTAACCACCGTATTGGATGTCAAAATCAAAGACTACCCAACCCACGCGGCTTCCTTGCCTGTTTGCATGATTCCAAACTGTGCGGCAACACGCCACACTCATTTCGTGTTGGATGGTTCAGGTCCTGCGCTGCAAACCCCGCCGGATATTGCCAACTGGCCACAAATTTCCTTGGAAGGCGGTGCGCAAGCCACCCGCGTTAATCTCGACACCATTACCCCTGAAGACGTGCGTAACCTCAAACCAGGTGAAACCGTATTGTTGTCAGGCAAAATGCTGACAGGGCGTGACGCGGCACACAAACGCATGGTCGACATGCTCAATAAAGGCGAAAAACTGCCAGTTGATCTGAAAGGTCGCTTCATTTACTACGTCGGTCCTGTTGATCCGGTGCGTGATGAAGTGGTAGGCCCGGCGGGTCCCACCACGTCCACCCGCATGGATAAATTCACTCGCCAAATCCTCAACGAAACGGGCTTGTTGGGCATGATCGGTAAATCCGAACGCGGCCCTATTGCCATTGAAGCGATTAAAGAATTCGGCGCGGTGTATTTAATGGCGGTCGGCGGTGCGGCGTACTTGGTTTCCAAAGCCATTACGGGCGCGAAAGTGTTAGCATTCCCAGAACTGGGGATGGAAGCCATTTACGAGTTTGAAGTCAAAGACATGCCTGTTACCGTTGCGGTGGATGCCAATGGTGAATCCGTCCACACCACAGGTCCAGCGAAATGGAAACAAATCATTGATGCACGCACTCATTCTGCGTAATCATTAGCCATTAATCGCGCATGGCGGGGAAGTGACTTCCCCGCTATTTTCTGCTAAAACTACGCGATTTTAATCTGAGGCAGACTACATTGAGCGAGCGTATCTATCGCATTTCCTTTGTTAATCAGGATAAGGTTTACGAGATTTTTGCTCGTCAGGTCTATGAATCCGATCTTTACGGCTTTGTGGTGGTGGAAGAAATCGTCTTCGGTACGCAAAGCACGGTGGTTATCGACCCCGGTGAAGAACGTTTGAAAACTGAATTTGAATCCGTGAAACGCAGTTTTGTGCCGATTCATTCCGTTATCCGCATTGATGAAGTCGAAACCCCTGGTGTCAGTAAAATCCATTCCCTCGAAAGTGGCACGGCAGGTAATGTCAGCCCCTTCACGCGCCCAGCGGGTAAGAAAAAAGATTAACCCTCTTGTTAATTGACCTGATTTAACACCACACCTGTTTGTTGCCAGCTTGTAATAATGTCCGCAAGCTGGTCGATGAGCGTTTGACGTGCCTTACGACTAGCCCATGCAATATGTGGCGTGATTAGCAGATTGGGTAATGGAGCTTGTAATAATAACGCATCCGTTGTTGGTGGCTCTTTAACTAAAACATCGATTCCCGCACCTGCAATCCAGCCTTCGCGTAACGCTTTCAGTAAATCCGCTTCATTGACAATACCGCCGCGAGCGGTGTTGATCAGCAGTGCGGACGGTTTCATTAAGCGCAAACGTTCGGCATTGAGTAAATCGTGAGTTTCTGTTGTTAGAGGGCAGTGCAAACTGACCACATCCGCTAGTGCTAAAGCATCCTCAAAACGTACCCGTCCAGCGCGTGGGATTCTGTGTGGATGTTCAGCAACTATGACCTTCATTCCGATGGCTTGTGCTAATTGTGCTGTCGCTTGCCCCAAAACTCCGTGACCAATAATGGCTAATGTACTGCCTGCGACTTCACTCATGGGGTAATCTAGCAAGCAGAACTGTGGACTACGTTGCCAGTCGCCGCGCTGTATGGCTTGTTGATAAGCGGGCAATTGACGACGTAAGGCAAAAATCAGAGCGATAACGTGTTCCGCAACGGACTGGCTGGCGTCGCACATTGGTAACGGGAATGCCTAACTGCTGAGCAACTGCGAGATCAATGTTATTAGTGCCTGTTGCAGCCACGCAGATTAAGCGAGTTTGTCCGGCGAGCGCGTGCAGAATAGGAGCATCTAACACAACTTTATTGCTGATAATAATTTCAGCATCTGCAATGTGCGCTAAACGCTGTTCAGGGCGAGTTTGTCCCCAAACCCTTAATTCCTGACAAGAATTTTGCAAATAATGTAAGTCAAGATCGTGATGATCCGTGCTATCAAGATCAAGAAAAACGGTTTTAAATGTTGCCCGAGTGGTTTCAGACATGAATCTTCCTTTGTGTAACAAGGCAGTTTGCGTTAAGTCTGCTATTATAGCGCGATGAAGAATAGTGTTTGGAATGGCTAATGAGCCGTCGTTGGGTACGCCTGATGCGGACGTTTTTGGTATTGGCAGTCATACTGTGTGGCTATACGGCTGTGTTCGACCATGCTTTTGAAAGCTGGAAGATGGAGTTTCGCCAATACGCTTTGGGTCATGGCATCCATGCGGAAACCGTGGATTTAGCCATGCGTGGTGTCGTACCCGACCAAAAAGTATTGCGTTTGGATGTGCATCAGCCCGAATTTAACAAAACGGTTTGGGAATATCTGGACGGGGCAGCCTCAGCGCAACGCATTCAAATGGGGCAGCGTCGTTTGCACGAATATCACACATTACTTAGCCGTGTACATGCTGCTTATGGTGTGCAGCCTGAGTATTTGTTGGCGATTTGGGGGTTAGAAAGCGACTATGGGCGTTTTACCGGACGTTATAGTATCGTTCGTTCGTTAGCCACATTAGCGTATGCGGGGAATCCTGAACGCCGTGATTTTTGGCGTGATCAGCTCATGTCAGCATTACGCATTATTCAGCAGGGTGATATGTCGCCTATGTCATTGCAGGGTTCGTGGGCGGGAGCAATCGGGCATACGCAATTCATGCCCACCACTTTTGAGCAATACGCCGTGGATTTTGATGGCGATGGACGGCGGGATTTAGTGAACAGTATTCCCGATGCCTTGGCTTCGACAGCAAATTATTTAGCTAATTCGGGTTGGGAACGCGATAAAGTTTGGGGTGTGGAAGTCCGTTTGCCAAGTACGTTTAACTGGGATGAGGCAGACGCGAATTTCTGGTTGCCAACGGATGTTTGGATGCAAGAAAACGGGGTAAGGCAGGTAGATGGTTCAATGTTAACCACAACTGACAGTGCGTTCGTGTTCCTGCCTGCTGGGTATCGTGGCCCTGCTTTTTTGGCGTTTCGTAATTTTAACGTGATTCTGAAATACAATAATGCGCAAACCTATGCGTTAGCGGTTGGGTATTTGGGGGATCGGATTCGTGGTGGTAAAGCTATTGTGGGGGAATGGCCACAAGATGAGCAACCATTGAGTTTTACCCAGAAAGCAGAGTTGCAGGAACTGTTGACGGCGGCAGGTTATAGCACCGATGGCGTGGATGGACGAATCGGGCCCAATACCCGTGCGGCATTACGGCGATGGCAAATGGATGCGGGTTTTCCAGCAGATGGGTACGCAACAATGGAGCATCTGGAGTTTTTGCGCCGTGAAGTGGGAAGTCGGGAGGAAACACCCGCAATAAATGGGGAACGCAGCCCTTCTTAAGAGCTGCGTAATATCGAACGATTATTCGCCGTAAATAGCTTTGGCGGCGGCAACGGCAACACCGCGCTGAATCGGCGCATTCATATCGCTCAAAACAGCATCCAACGCACCCAAGCAATTCAACACATTTTTCTGGTTGCTACCGAAGCCCATTAAGCCAATGCGCCAGATTTTGCCTGCTAATGCGCCCAAACCCGCGCCAATTTCCAAACTGTAGCGGTTGAGTAGTTCGGTACGCACGGCAGCTTCGTCCACGCCAGCAGGCACGGTAATGGAATTGAGTTGTGGTAAACGTGCATCCGCATCGACCACAAATGACAAGCCCATTGCTTCCACGCCTGCTCGCAAGGCTTGATGGTTAAGGGCATGACGCGCCCATGCTTGTTCTAAACCTTCAGCTTGTAGCATGACTAAAGATTCGTGCAAAGCGTATAACGTGTTAATCGGTGCGGTGTGGTGATAAGCGCGTTTTGCGCCGCCACCCCAGTAGCCCATGACCAGATTCATGTCCAAGAACCAGCTTTGCACTTTGCTTTGGCGGTTTTTAATACGCTCAACGGCTCGTTCGCCGAAGCTGACAGGCGAAATACCAGGGACGCATGACAAGCATTTTTGCGTGCCGGAATAAATCGCGTCGATTTCCCATTCGTCAACTTTTAACGGTGTACCACCTAAAGAAGTCACCGCATCAACGATGGTTAAACAGTCGTATTGATGCGCAAGTTTCACCAGCGTTTGTGCGTCAGATTGCGCACCCGTGGAGGTTTCAGCGTGGACAAAGGCGACTAATTTCGCATCACGATGGGTTTGTAAAGCGTCTTCGAGTTTGTTCGGGTCGACGGGTTTGCCCCAATCGTCTTGCACCATAATGGCAGTGCCGCCGCAGCGTTCGACGTTTTCTTTCATGCGCCCGCCGAAAACCCCGTTTTGGCAAACAATAACCTTATCGCCGGGTTCTACCAGATTGACAAAACACGCTTCCATGCCCGCAGAACCGGGGGCGGAAATAGGCATGGTTAATTCATTGCGGGTTTGGAAAGCGTATTGCAATAGGCTTTTGACTTCATCCATCATGCTAATAAATGCAGGGTCAAGATGCCCAATAGTGGGGCGTGCTAAAGCAGCTAATACACGCGGACTAACGTCGGAAGGGCCAGGTCCTAACAGGGTGCGAACGGGGGGATGAAACGAATGAAGACTCATACTTACTCCTAGCAACAAAGGGTTATCGGTTTAATGACGGGTAATAAAGGTTGGCATCTTATGCTGGTCAGCTATTGCAGTTCAATGGTGTGCATTAAATCACGCTTACTGAGCAGTTGTAGTGCATTTTCGGGCGTATCAATAAAGGGGTTGCGAATGCCCAAACGAGCATACACCCAGTTGTTGTACGCCACTTCCCATGCGCTGGGGCTGTCGAGTTTTGCCCAATGCACCAAGGTGTCAACGTGACGGTTGTACAATTCGTCGATTTCGTACACTAACAACATATACAGGATGGCGCGTGCAATATCCCCACGATTGCGTGAGGGAATCACCCACTCGTGGTTCGCATCAAACCCCGCACCTGAAAAGTTTTCTGGGTGTAACTCAATATTAAATGGGCGAATAATCTGGTCACCATCCATATCAAAGGGGAAATTCCCGCGTTTGGCATTCAAACCGCGTTCGGATGGGGCAAAGTTAAAGGGGTTGACCGTCGCGCCATAACGTACATTACGCGGCATTCCTTTATGGGTTAGGTAGCGGTCTAAAAAGTCACGCGGGATAATGTGTTCAATACTATGTCGTTGTTTCTGATACAGTTCATTCACGGGGATTGTGCCATACACGGCGGAAACCCAACCGTAGGAGGAATCAAAGAAAAATGACCAAAAGTTATCCCATTTATCTTCGCTATTCCAGTGTTTGAAATGTTTGGGTGATTGGTAGATTCCCCCCGCATATTCGACAAAATCCTGACGGGTGATAATGTCCGCTAAGCTTTTAACCCAATGCGCGGGACGTTGGTTAATGTCAGCGATGTAATCAGGTTGAATACTGCACGGTACAAATTCCACACATACTTGTCCATGATCCGACTGTAAACGATTTTCCACGCCATCCGCATCAAGGTGTTGATTCCAAACCGCATAATGCCGCACTTCTGCACGCGCTGCGGGGTTTTTTGGATTAAGGCTGTTGGATACCAAAATATGATCCAATACAGTGCCTTCGCCGTGGTGTATAATGGTGCATGGTCTGACTTTGCTGCGCATATTGGGTGCAATGCGAAATGTGTCGGTTAAGCGGTAGTCGTGCAGTGCAGTGCGTATGGCTTCCGGCCATTCCTCGACAGGTGTGCCGCCAATGCTGTAGATGCGGTCTTGCATGGTGAGTGCCGCTAATGGCACTGAATCGAGTCCATCATTCATGTCGCCAAGCACCACAATAGGGCGATTCGCATCTTGAGCGAGCAGTTTGGAAATATTGTGATAGAGCACCGTTGCTTCCGTAGCACGTTGGATTAACGAGGCAACGTTACCGCGTGATAAGCGTGTAAACGTGTCC
>CAZTUZ010000131.1:0-7942 GCA_964617055.1 uncultured Thiothrix sp. | reverse complement strand
CTGTGACTGGAGTTCAGACGTGTGCTCTTCCGATCTGTTGGTATCGTGCCATTGTTCACGATTAATCCGCAAAATTTGACGTATTGACAAGGGAATTAGGGTCACAGCACAAAGAATCCACAATACCCACCACCAATTGGTAAAGAAATCCCCTGGAGCAAAGGTTAAAACAGGCACTAATGCACCAGCCAAACCGTAATAGTGATACGCGCCAATTTGGGTGTAGTACCCCACTCGTGGGTTCGGGTGATGACGCATCATGGCGTACACGAACATGGAAGCCCCGAACCATAAAATAAACACCGGAAATGGTATTAACACTGCCAAGATATTACCGTAATAGAAAATCTTTGCTGTTTTTTGCGCACTGGCTGCCGTCACGACCGTTTGATTATCTTGCATGATGAACCCCTTCCAAAAAGAGAGCAGTCTAGCGAATTGCTCTGAATCGGCAAATGATATAGAGCAAAGAGGCTAAACGCAAAAAAGGTCGAACAGTGTCGACCTTTTTCTAAAAGCTAATCCACCAGAAGCTGAATTATTCAGCAGCGGTTTGAGCTTCGTCTTCAACCAACGCAACGTAAGCCATCGGCGCATTGTCACCAGCGCGGAAACCGCATTTGATGATACGCAGATAACCACCTTGACGTGCTTTAAAACGTGGACCGATTTCTGTGAACAACTTACCAACCACTTCTTTGTCACGCAGACGCGCGAAAGCGATACGACGGTTGTGTACAGAATCTTCTTTTGCACGAGTGATTAACGGCTCAGCCACACGGCGCAGTTCTTTCGCCTTTGGCAGTGTCGTTTTGATCGCTTCGTGGCGAATCAATGAGTTTGTCAGAGCTTGTAACAGGGCTTTACGCGCACTGCTATCGCGGCTCAATTGACGACCAGTATTACGGTGACGCATGTTCTATATCCTTCAAAACCCGTGGATTAACCCACTTTGCTTTCACGGTGGTCTAAACCTGCGGGTGGCCAGTTGTCCAGCTTCGTACCCAAAGTTAAACCATGTTGTGCCAGCACATCTTTAATTTCGGTCAGGGACTTTTTGCCCAGATTCGGAGTTTTCAGCAGTTCTGTTTCAGTACGCTGAACGAGGTCGCCGATATAGAACAGGTTCTCCGCTTTCAGGCAGTTTGCTGAACGCACAGTCAGTTCTAAATCATCAACCGGACGCAACAGAATCGGGTCAATCTCTGGTTGTGACTCTTCACGACGTACTGGTTCTTCAATACGCAGGTCGAAGAATACAGCCAGTTGTTGTTGCAGGATTTGTGCTGCCATACCAACGGACTCTTCTGCGTTCACAGAACCATTGGTCTGTACTTCCAGAACCAATTTGTCCATATCAGTACGTTGCTCAACACGCGCACTTTCCACGTTGTAGGCAACGCGCACAATTGGGCTATAGCTTGCATCCAACACCAACGTACCCAGTGGCAGTTCTGGTGAATCAGGGCCACGACGCACGGAAGCAGGTTGATAACCACGACCACGAGTCACGGTCAGGCTCATTTCCAGCTCGGTTTCATCCTTGGTGATGTGCGCGATGACGTGAGATGGGTCAATGATTTCCACATCGTGATCACGCTCAATGTCCGCAGCCGTCACAACGCCTTTACCTTTTTTCTTCAGGGTCAGGGTTGCTTCATCACGCGCATTCAAGCGGATAGCCAGCTTTTTGAGATTCAAAAGAATCTCAACCACGTCTTCTTGCACACCTTCAATACTGGTGTACTCATGTACCACGCCAGCAATTTGCACTTCGGTAATTGAACTGCCTGGAATAGAAGACAGCAAAATACGGCGCAGCGCATTGCCTAACGTGTGACCAAAGCCACGCTCTAATGGCTCAAGTGTAATACGGTAAGTATTCAAACCTACTTCTTGCACTTGCACATTTCGCGGTTTTAGCAATTCTGTTGTTTTCGAGGTCATACTTGTCTCTCGAACCGGAATCAGTGATTACTTGGAGTACAATTCCACAATCAGTGATTCATTGATTTCGGATGGCAGGTCGCTACGATCTGGTACAGATTTAAATGTACCTTGCAGTGCTTTTGCATCCACTTCAACCCATGCTGGGAAGCCCATCTGTTCTGCAACAGTAACGGCATCTTGAATACGGGTTTGCTTTTTGGATTTCTCACGAACTGCAACAACATCACCCGCTTTCACTTGGAAAGAAGGAATGTTGACGGATTGACCGTTGACGCTGATTGCTTTGTGGCTGACTAACTGACGCGCTTCTGCACGCGTTGAGCCAAAGCCCATGCGATAAACAACGTTGTCTAAACGGCATTCCAGCAATTGCAGCAAGTTCTCACCAGTAGAACCTTTGCGACGAGCCGCTTCTTTGAAGTAGTTACGGAACTGACGCTCTAAGACACCGTAGATGCGGCGAACTTTTTGCTTCTCACGCAACTGTACGCCATAGTCGGACAGACGCGCTTTGTTTTCACCGTGTTGCCCTGGAGCTTTGTCCAGTTTGCATTTTTTCTCCAGAGAGACACCACGACTCTTGAGGTAAAGGTCAGTACCTTCACGTCTGCTGAGTTTGCAGGTAGGGCCAATATAACGTGCCATGATTATCTCCCGTTACACACGACGTTTCTTAGGTGGACGGCAGCCGTTATGCGGGATAGGCGTTACATCCACAATAGTGTTAATTTTGAAACCGACGCTATTCAGCGCACGGACTGCGGATTCACGACCAGGGCCTGGACCTTTTACTTCAACATCCAAGTTTTTCAAGCCGTATTCTTTTGCCGCAGTACCTGCACGCTCTGCCGCAACCTGTGCAGCAAACGGGGTACTTTTGCGTGAACCACGGAAGCCAGAGCCACCAGACGTTGCCCAAGCAAGCGCGTTGCCTTGACGGTCGGTGATGGTTACGATGGTGTTATTAAATGATGCATGGATGTGGGCAACACCGTCAGTGACAGTTTTCTTGACCTTCTTGCGAAGGTTAACAGTTGCACCTTTCTTAGGCTGTCTTGCCATTACTTACTCTACCTGCAATCTCTTTATTTACGAATCGGACGACGAGGACCTTTACGAGTACGCGCATTGGTTTTAGTGCGCTGACCACGCAGTGGTAATCCACGTCTGTGGCGAATGCCACGATAGCAACCCATATCCATCAAACGTTTGATGTTCATGGAAACTTCACGACGCAAATCGCCTTCAACGAGGAATTTACCTACTTCAAGACGAATGCGTTCGACTTGTTCTTCTGTCAAGTCACGGATTTTGGTGCTAGGAACGATGTCCGCAGCAGCGCAAATTTCCGCAGCGCGTGGACGGCCGACACCATAGATAGCAGTCAAACCAATAACCACATGCTTATTGACAGGAAGATTGATACCCGCAATACGAGCCATTAAAATCTCTCCAGACCAACGGAAAAGGCAGCGATTATGCCGCATTCCATTAAGATTATCAACAAATAACCTCTGTCAAAGCAGAGGTTATTCTAGTTCCCCCGACCTTTTTAGGAGTCGAGATATTGATTGCTTTATCTTAGCCCTGACGTTGCTTGTGGCGTGGATCAGCACAGATAACGCGAACGACACCGTTTCTGCGAATAATTCGGCAGTTACGGCACAATTTTTTAACAGAGGCTCTAACCTTCATGATAAAAACTCTCCAAGTGATTCAAATCAGCGCAATGTGCCGGGGCGTGTCTGCGCTTTAAAATTGGCTTTCTTCATCAAGCCTTCGTACTGGTGCGACATCATGTGCGCCTGTAGTTGTGACAGGAAATCCATAACGACGACCACAATAATCAGTAGCGAAGTACCCCCGAAATAGAAAGGCACATTCCAACCTAGAATCAAAAATTCTGGTAATAAGCAAACCAATGTGATGTAGATTGCACCAACAGCAGTCAAACGGGTCATAACACCATCAATGTATTTGGATGTTTGCTCACCCGGACGAATACCGGGGATAAAAGCACCCGCTTTCTTCAGATTTTCTGCTGTCTCGCGTGAGTTGAACACCAACGCGGTATAGAAGAAACAAAAGAACACGATGGCTAAGGCATACAACAGTACATACAATGGTTGTCCTGGCTGTAACATGTTAAAGAAGTCCTTTAACCAACCCATACCGTCCGTATTTGCAAACCATTGACCTAAAGTAGACGGGAACAAAATAATACTTGAAGCAAAAATCGGCGGAACAACACCTGCCATATTCAACTTCAATGGTAAATGGCTGGACTGCTGCCCCATCATCATTTTACGGCCTTGTTGACGGTTAGCGTAGTTCACCGTGATCCGACGCTGCCCGCGTTCAACAAAAATAACCAATGCGGTTACTAACAGAACTAAAACCAACAAAACAATGACGAGAAACGGAGACAACTCACCTGTATTAGCTAACTCCAGTGTTCCACCGATAGCAGCAGGTAACCCCGCCACAATACCAGCGAAAATAATCAGGGAAATCCCATTACCGATACCACGTTCGGTAATTTGTTCCCCCAACCACATCAGGAATAGCGTCCCTGTCACTAAAGTCACAACCGTCGTGATCGTAAAACTAAGCCCTGGATTCAAAGCGATAGTTTGACCACCACCGATTTCCTGCCCGCCTAGAGCAATAGCAACACCAAAACTTTGGAACAAAGCCAAAGCTACTGTGCCGTAACGTGTGTACTGTGTAATTTTTCTACGACCTGCTTCGCCTTCTTTCTTCAATTGCTCAAAGAAAGGCACAACCGTCGTCATAAGTTGCACAATAATGGATGCGGAAATATACGGCATCACGCCCAGTGCAAATACACTGAGACGCTCTAGCGCACCCCCGGAAAACATATTGAACACACCTAAAATCGTACCATTATTCTGGTCAAAAAATTGAGCCATTGCTGCCGGATTTACACCTGGCACGGGAATATAAGTACCGATTCGGTAAACGATTAAAGCCAGCAGCACAAATGTTAGCCGCTGGCGAATTTCAACCATGTTCCCAAATCCCCCGAAGGAATCGGCTGGGTTTTTGCGCATGAGTATTGTCCGTTATTCTTCGATCTTGCCGCCTGCTGCTTCGATAGCCTCACGCGCACCTTTGGTAACGCCAACGCCTTTTACAGTTACAGCCTTCGTAACTGTACCAGAAAGGATAATCTTGGCTTGCAAAGTTTGCGCATCGACGATGTTCGCAGCTTTCAATGTCAACAGATCAATGATGTCACCATCAACCTTAGTCAGCTCACTCAGACGAACTTCAGCGGTACGACGACCGATACGAGAGGTGAAACCGAACTTAGGCAAACGGCGATGCATAGGCATTTGGCCGCCTTCAAAACCGCGCTTATTGAAACCACTTTTGCGTGATTTTTGACCTTTATGGCCACGACCAGCAGTTTTACCCAAACCAGAACCGATACCTCGGCCAACGCGAGTACGCTCTGGACGGCTGCCAGCATCAGGCTGTAGCGTATTTAATTTCATCTTAAGCTTCCTCAACCTTCAGCATGTAGGAAATTTTGTTGATCATGCCACGGTTTTCCGGGGTATCAACAACTAACACAGGGTTGTTAATTTTACGGATACCAAGACCACGGGCGCATTGCTGATGGCTTTCCAAACGACCATTCAGACTACGCACCAACGTTACTTTGAGTTGCTTTGCAGTCGTCATCGCTTACCCCTTAATTTGCTCAACAGTCTTGCCACGCTTAGCAGCAATCACTTCAGGATTCTGCATGGAAGCTAAAGCCGCGATAGTTGCACGCACTACGTTACCTGCATTGCGAGTGCCGACGCACTTAGACAATACGTTACGCACGCCAGCCACCTCGAGTACCGCACGCATCGCACCACCTGCGATAACACCAGTACCTTCTGAAGCAGGCTGCATGTAAACGCGAGCTGCACCTTTCTCGTACTTAATGGGGTATTGTAAAGTACCCTCAACCAAGGAAACATTAATCATGCTACGGCGAGCCTGATCCATCGCTTTTTGGATCGCAGCAGGCACTTCACGCGCCTTACCATAACCGAAACCCACACGACCATTACCATCGCCGACTACTGTCAAAGCAGTAAAGCTCATGATACGACCGCCTTTCACTGTTTTAGCAACGCGGTTGACTTGAACCAGTTTTTCTTGCAAACCGTCAGATGGTGCTGCTGTATTTTCTGCCTTCGCCATTGGATAAACCCTTAGAATTTCAGACCGGCTTCACGAGCACCATCAGCTAATGCCTTGATGCGACCATGATATTTAAAACCGGAGCGGTCAAAAGCAACGGATTCAATACCTTTTGCCAGCGCACGCTCAGCAATCAGTTTACCCACTGCTGTTGCAGCATCCACGTTGCCAGAGTAGCCCAAACTTACACGCAGGTCTTTATCCAGCGTAGAAGCAGAAGCCAAAACTTGAGAACCATCCGCAGAAACAACCTGCGCATAAATATGCAAGGAAGTACGGTGTACACTCAGACGATTTACGCGCAGCTCACGCATCTTTGTGCGTGCACGTTTGCCACGGCGAATACGAGATTCTTTTTTGTCTAACATCTTATGCCACCTTACTTCTTCTTCTTGGTTTCTTTGCGCAGAATAGTTTCGTCGACATATTTCACACCCTTGCCTTTGTAAGGCTCTGGTGGGCGGTACGCACGAATTTCCGCTGCAACTTGACCAACTTTTTGTTTGTCACTACCACGAATGATGATTTCTGTCTGGCTAGGTGTCTCGACAGTAATACCTTCCGGCATTTCATGAACAACTGGATGAGAGAAGCCAAGGCTCAAGTTCAGTTTGCTACCTTGTGCCTGAGCACGATAACCTACACCAACCAATTGCAGTTTTTTCTCAAAACCTTGGCTTGCACCGATAACCATATTATTGGTCAGTGCACGAGTAGTACCTGCCAACGCCCACGCACTGTCATTTTTCGCATGGAACGTCAAAACACCATTATCTTGAGCAACTTCAACGGCTTCATGCACGGTAAAATCAAAAGTGCCTTTGCCACCTTTGATTTTCAGATTCTGACCGCTGATGCTGACTTCTACGCCTTTCGGTAGAGTCAGTGCTTTCTTTGCAATTCTTGACATGTCAAAGTCCGCCTTTTATTCGACCACACAAAGGACTTCGCCACCTTGACCAGCTGCACGCGCAGCGCGATCACTCATGACACCTTGTGATGTGGAAATAATCGCTACACCGTAGCCACCCATAACTGTTGGCAGTTCATCTTTCCCACGGAAAATGCGCAAGCCCGGACGACTAACGCGCTTGATACTGCTAATAACAGGTTTGCCTTGGAAATATTTCAGTTTCACAATGATAACAGGTTTACCTTCTGCCTCACCTGCTTCAAAACCTGCGATGTAACCTTCACTTTCCAAAACACTGAGAATGGCATTTTTTTGCTTGGAAGCTGGGAAAGAAACAGTCGCTTTACTAGCTGCTTGACCATTACGGATGCGAGTCAGCATATCAGCGATCGGATCACTCATACTCATCTTTAGCTTCTCCCTTACCAGCTTGCTTTGCTTAAGCCAGGAACGTCACCACGCATTGCAGCTTCACGCAATTTGTTACGGCACAGACCGAACTTACGGTAAACAGCATGTGGACGACCAGTCAAGTTGCAACGGGTCATTTGACGGACTGCACTACCATCGCGTGGCAGTTTTTGCAGTTTCTCAACCGCATCCATAACAGCTTCAAATGAGCTTTCTGGACTACGAATGATTTCTTTTAACGCAGCACGCTTATCTGCATATTTAGCAACGGCAGCAGTACGACGTGCTTCGCGGGCGATCATGGATTTTTTAGCCATGGAATCTTTTATCCTCTTACTGTCTGAAGGGGAACTTGAAGGCTTCGAGCAGTGCTCGTCCCTCTTCGTCAGTTTTAGCGGTAGTAGTAATGGTAATATTCATACCACGCAGTGCGTCAATTTTGTC
>CAZTUZ010000130.1:0-7962 GCA_964617055.1 uncultured Thiothrix sp. | reverse complement strand
CAGGGCAAGGTTACTCCGTTTTAGATATGGTAAACGCTTTCGCCCAGGCCAGTGAGCGTGACATTCCTTACCGTATTGTTGAACGTCGCCCAGGTGATATTGCTTGTTGCTATGCAGACCCAACGAATGCTCAAGCGTTAATTCATTGGCATGCGGAAAAGACGCTAGTGGAAATGTGTCGTGATACATGGAACTGGCAAAAAAATAACCCCCAAGGTTATGCTTAACCATTAGCATAATAAAATTTCTGTCATGGGTGTCAGGGTAATCTATATTCCTGTTGTCTGCGAATTATTCGCGTTAAAGCTGAAACTATTCGCAGGGAGGTGTGTAAGGGGGCTACCATCCAAACCAGCAACACGGATAAACCCTCACCCAACTTATGTGTTAAAAATATACAGGGAGATCCCCCAATGAAAATGACATGGAAATTTTTACTACCGATGTTCGCGGCTTTAGCATTGAGTGCCTGTTCCAGTGGTGCTCCTAAATACAGTGCTTTGCCAGCAGCATCGGCAACTCCGGCTAGTTTAGCCAGTAGTGCAGCGGCTTTGCCTGCTGGTAGTTCCACCAGTGATGCTATTGCACCGCAGGATTTGATCGAGATTAACGTCTTTAAAGTACCTGATTTATCGAAAGAAGTGCGAGTTGACGATGGTGGTAATATTACTTTGCCATTAATTGGAACAGTACGCGCGGCGGGTATGTCAGCCAGCGAATTAGAGCAATCCATTGCAAACATGTTGGAAAAGGATTACATGCACAATCCACAAGTCAATGTGTTCGTAAAAGAGTCTACTAGTAATAAAGTAACAGTTTCAGGTGCGGTGAATAAACCAGGTGTTTACCAGTTATCTACTGATACAACAGTGACACAAGCTATTGCAATGGCAGAAGGTGTAAACCGTTTAGCGATTAAAGATACCGTAACGGTATTCCGTAATGGTCGTCCGTTTACTGTGCAATTAGAAGCGATTAATAAAGGTCTGCAACCTGATCCATTAATCCGAGCAGGCGATAAAATTCAGGTGTATACTTCTGAAACAAAAGAAGCAATGGATAATGTGCGTGGTTTCGTTGCTCCGTTTACCATTTTCTAAGTTTGTTTAATGCCTGACACGGGCAAATGTTTAGGGTGGAAGGGTTTGCGCCTACCACCCTTTTTCATTAATCAAACCGTTTGCCATTCACTTCTATCCAACCACCGCGTCGCCCTTTCGGGTCATGATGCGTCCAATGCAGCACTCCACCGCGATTATTCCAAACGTATTCGCCGCTGATGGTAATTTTGTCACCTTCTTGGGTCGGAATGCGTGGTGCAAGTTCAATATTGTGTGCCACTAATAGGGTAATGTCGGGGGCGATATTGACCAAAAAACGTTGGTGAGGACTGCCTTCGCGGTCGTCTTTGAGCAGTTTGGCGACTTTGCCCTGTACTGTTACCCAAAACTTAGCATCTGGATTGTTCTGTGAACCACGAATCTTGGCAATAGCAGCTTGGTTAGTCGCATCGACAGGGGGCGTAATACTAGGTGAGCTTGTTGGTTGTGTGCTAGGTGTGATTGTCTGCGGTGCTAGTTTAGGTTGCCAGAGTTGGTAGAATGCTACCAACCCCGCACCTATTAGAAGTACCACACCATTCGCCAGTTTTTTATTAGCTACGGGTTTGTGCATGAAGTTTAGCCTTTCTCTGCGGTCTTGGCATGGTCTTTGATGCTATCTTTATTGGAACTACGCAGGTAATTCATAATCTCCTCGCGTGCTTCGCTCAAGATGGAGTCACGATCCAATGAATCCAGAATATTTTCCACTGTTAATTTAGGTCCAGCTTCACCCCATGACTTGCCGTTAGCTAACCATTGTTCCGCTACGCGCCCAACCACGAGTGTGCTATACCATGCCACCGCGCCTTGGGTTGCCCCTGTAATAATGGTGGAAATCCCCGCTGTGCTAAGTTTTAAGGCAGAAGATACCAAATGCACTGCCCAAACTGTGCCCATTAAGACAACCATTTGTGCAATGATGGTACGAATTAATTCTCCTGCTTCACCTTTGGAAATCGGTAAACCGTAAAGTTTGGATAAGTGCATGATCATGGCGGCATCAATAGCAGCAGCAGCGAATAAATCCGCTACTGGAATGGGGTTGAATGCCACCGCAATCCCTTTGCCCAAACAATACAAGTGAATGGTTTGTTCGCCCATTTCGCGTTTGATTGCCAAAATGCGTTCACCCACCGCATGGCTTAAGTTGCCTGCAAACAAAGACGCATTAAGTGCGGCGAGGGTTTTGCCTTCGGATTCAATAATGTCCCACAAGCGTGATTTGAGTGCGGTGACATTAATTGGACGCTCACGAATACCTTCACGTTCTTCACCATTTTCATCCATGAAAATCACGGTTTGACGACTGGCTTGTGCAGTAGTGAAGATCAAATTCTCCGGCGTGATCATACCTTGCGTTCGCGCTCGCAAAATACTGCGTAATTGGCGTTGCTCTTCTTCGGTGTAACGGTCCGCTTTATTGACCACCAAAATCGTCGGACGCAATGCGCCAGTGACGGTTTTTAAGGCTTGAAATTCAACATCGGTTAAATCGCCATCCACCACGAACAAGACCAAATCGGCACGATTGGCGACTTCATGCGCCATTTTTTCACGGGCTTCACCGTCGATTTCATTAATCCCAGGGGTATCAATGAGGAATAAACCGCTATCCGCGTATTCATTCCACTGCTGCATGTGGACATTGCGCGTTTCGCCGTGCAAGACACTCACGCTGAATGCTTGTTTATTGAGTAGCGCATTGAGTAGGGATGATTTGCCCACACTCACGCGCCCAAAAACCGCAACGTGAACGTGCCCGTGTTCGAGTTTATCCAGCATCCCGCGTACTTGCGCGTAATCATCACGCAAGCTATGGCGCACCGTGTCAGGAATGCGCTCGTCATCCAGTAATTGCCGTAAACTTTCCGTGGCTAAGTGCAGATGTGCTGCCCCCGCATCGGTGGGTTTTGCTTGTTCATCCGTGTTATCCGCTGCGTCTTCACGACTTAGCCCGATACTGGTCAATAACCAATCTGGCAAATGTTTTTGTACGTTCTTCCAGATTTCCACTGAGCATCTCCTGAAATGTTGCAACGGCAGGGGCTGTTTTTAGCTTGCCACGTTGTTCGAGTGTGTGAGCGACTGCATGTCCTAGCGCGTCGAAAATTAAACCATAAGCCACCGCATGAACCAAGCCGCCTGCGACAGTGCCAATTCCTGGGAAGGCTTTTAAACCATTGCCCGCGACGGCTAATAACACGGGTATGCTTTTATTGAGCTGTCCTTGACTAAAGTTTAAGAACTGGTCAATGTCGAGCGAACTCATGGGGCTATCGTACAATTTGCACAATTCTTGAACCATGCGCGTGCCAATCACTCCTTGTACCACCAAATCCGTACCAGGGCTAACCGAGGCTAATGCGCCGAGAATGGCTTTCATTGTGCCTGAACGCACGATTTTTTCGGCTTCTTGTTGGCGAAATTCGATTTTCGTGCTGTCGAGTTTGGTTTTAACCAAATGGAATACGCTGGCATCGCGTAGTTGTGAAAGCCATTCCAAACGGTCATCAATCGCATCTTGTAAGTAATTAGCCAACGCTGATACGTCCACTTTGCGCGGACGCTGCACGGTTTCTTCACGTCCGTCAGGGTAAACGCGCAAGACTTCCTCTACGCCACCGGATTGAATAAAAACCACTTGCGGGGCTTTGATGTGTTTGTTGCTTTGATTGCTGAAACGGCTTTGAATGCGTTGCGCTAGTTGTTGTTGTTCATCGCGTGTGTACTGGTCGCGCTTATTAATTGCTAAGACCATCGGCTTGCCGAAACCGGCGAGTTCTTGAATGTCGGTGTATTGGCTGCGGCTTAAGTCGGAATCCGTCACATACACCACAATCTGCGCCCGAACTGCCTCATCACGCGCTGCTTCGTCAAGCGTGCCTTCGGCTTCGTTGCGCCCTGGTAAGTCGGTGAGTAAGAGCTTGTCGCCTGCAACCGTTTCCCATGCGTATTCATTGACTTCACGGGTAGAACCGCCGCGCAAACTGATTTCCACGCCCGCTGCGGGTAGTAACGCTTTGATGATGGAGGATTTTCCGGTACTCACGTCGCCAAAAAACGCAATGTGAATTTGTCCGGCTTCTTTGCGTTCGTGCAGGGTTTCCAGCTCTTGATGCAGCTCAGTGGTGTCCATGCCTGCTGCTTCAATTTGCTGAATTTCTTGGGTAATGATGGCTTCCGTGATTTTTGGCGGTTGGGGAACGGTGGCTGGCGCGGGAGGTTTTCCGCCAGACAGCAGACGATATACCACCCAAATGCTGCTGATGACGATCAGCCCCACCACACCGCTGTAGGTGTAGAACATCCATTCAGGAAGCTGTTGTAACCTGTCCCACAGGTCAAGGAAATTCTTGGTAGCAAAAAATAAAAACAGCAGAAACAGCAACATCATTAATACGATGAGTCCTGCAATTAACCAACGAATGCGTGCGGTAATCTTCATTGTGGTAGCGGTTCTTCCAAATCCTTTGCAATGGTGTGTGCATTATCCATTGAATGTGTGTGGATGGGAAATATAATGGGAATAGCCATCCACTTAACAGGGCAAAATTTTGATTAAATTCATCAAGACCCTTGGCGGAAATGCCTTGCCTTTGCGTCATATCGCGATTGTATTGACGTTGGTTTGGTTAGGTACGTTCGTTCTGATTCCGCATTTACTGGTTTTAGTGACCAGTTTCTTGTCGCCTGACTCGCAACACCTTGCGGTTTGGCCAATGAATGCCACGGCTTACCAACGCCTATGGGAACAATTGTATGCGGATGTTTTCCTCCATAGCTTGTGGTTAGCTTGTTTAGCAACGCTGATTTGCTTAGGGATTGGCTATCCATTCGCCTATATTCTGGCCAAATTACCACGCGTGTGGCGCAATGTCTGCCTGTTTCTAATGATTGTACCGTTTTGGACAAACAGCCTGATCCGTACTTATGCAATCAAATTAATGCTGGGTAATAAAGGGTTGGTGAATACGGTGTTGGTGGGAATTGGGGTCAGTGATGCGCCTATCGAACTGCTCTACACGGAATTTGCAGTAATCTTTGGGTTGGTCTATGTGCTGCTGCCGTTTATGGTGTTGCCGTTAGTGTCGAGCTTTATCAAGTTGGATTCGACCCTATTGGAAGCTGCGCGTGATTTGGGGGCAACGTTTTGGCAGCGTTTGCGCTATATCATTTTGCCGTTGACCATGCCGGGGATTATTGCGGGTGGTTTGATGGTATTTCTTCCTGCAATGGGCATGTTCTATGTGGCGGATTTGTTGGGTGGGGCAAAAAATTTACTGGTGGGTAATATCATTAAGAATCAATTCTTAGTGGTACGCGATTGGCCTTTTGGGGCTGCTTTGAGTGTGGCATTGATGCTAATGATGGCGATACTGTTGTGGTTTTATGCTTTAGCAAACCGTCGTATTCATCGGGTAGGGGGGGCTGGATGATGAAAATCTTTAAATGGGGTTTTGTTGGAGCAGTATTTGCCTATTTGTATTTGCCGATTGCCATTTTGGTGGTTAATTCGTTTAACGATTCCAAATACGGTTACGATTGGAAGGGTTTTACGCTCAAATGGTACAGCCAATTGTTAGCGAATGATGCGTTGATGCAGGCATTCGTTAATTCGTTAGGGGTAGCATGTTTAGCCGCGCTAGGGGCGACGCTCGTTGGTACGTTGATGGCATTAGCGATTTACCGTTATCGCTTTCCGCTGAAACGTACCGCTAGTGGTTTGTTGTTTATTGTGATGATGTCACCGGATATTGTGTTAGCCATTACCTTTCTGATTATTTTCATGGCACTAGGTATGGAGCTGGGATTTTGGTCGTTATTGATCGCCCATACCACGTTCTGTTTACCGTTTGTGGTGATCACGGTGTACGCGCAGTTAAAAGGTTTTGATAAGCACTTGTTGGAAGCGGCGCAAGACTTGGGTGCGAGCGAAGGGCAGATTTTCCGTCGCATCATTCTGCCTTTGGTGTTTCCGGCAATTGTGTCTGGTTGGTTATTAAGCTTTACGCTGTCTTTGGATGATGTAATTATCAGTTCGTTTGTCACCGGTCCTAGCTTTGAGATATTGCCTATTCGGGTGTTTTCAATGGTAAAAGTTGGCGTTTCCCCTGAAGTCAATGTATTGGCTACCCTGTTACTGAGCATTTCATTGTTATTGGTGACATTTTCAACCCTGCTGCTAAAAAGGAAATACCCCACATGAGAATAATGCCATTCATAGCCACATTTTGCTTGACCGCAGGTATGGTGGTCGCCACCGTTGCCCATGCCGAAGACGAGAAAGTTGTGGTGTACAACTGGGCTGAATACATTCCACAGGCGGTTTTGGATGATTTCAGCAAAGCTACAGGCATTAAGGTTGAATATTCCACCTACGAAAACAATGAGGTCATGCACGCCAAACTCAAGCTACAAAAGGGTAAGGGGTATGACATTGTTGTGCCTTCGACTTATTTGGTTTCTCAAATGCGCGATGAAGGTTTATTACAAAAAATTGATCAAAATAAATTAAGCAATTTGCATAATCTATCGATTAGCTTGATGAATAAACCGTATGACCCTGGCAATCAATACAGTATTCCGTATTTGTGGGGTAGCACAGGCATTGCGGTGAATAGCAAAGTCATTGACCCTGCCACCATTACCGCATGGGCAGATTTGTGGGACAGTAAATGGCAAGGGCAGTTACTGCTACTGGATGATGTGCGCGAAGTGTTTGGCATGGCTTTGAAAAAAAATGGTTTTTCCGCCAACAGTACCAACCCACAAGAATTGCAAAAAGCTTACGAAGATTTGCAAAGGCTAATGCCCAATGTACGGGTATTTAATGCGGATGCACCACGCGAACCGTTTTTAGCGGGTGACGTGAATGTGGGAATGATTTGGAGTGGGGAAGCGATGATGGCGCAAAAAGAAAACCCCGATATTAAATACATTTACCCCAAGGAAGGCGCAGGTTTTTGGGTAGATAGCTTTACGATTCCCGTTGGAGCTGAACACGTTGATAATGCGCACAAGTTTATCGATTACATGCTAAAACCGGACGTGAGCAAAAAAATCATGGAAGAATTAGGCTACAACTCGCCAAACGGTGCGACTCGCGAATTGGTCGATGCTAGTGTTCGGAGTAATCCTGTGCTCTTCCCACCTGCTGAAGCGATTGACAAGGGGGAATTCCAAAAAGACATTGGTACGGCTATCAAAACTTATGAAGGTTACTGGGAAAAATTAAAAGCCAGTCAATAGAGGCTACAGCATACTCCCTGAGCACTGTGGCTCAGGGGGATGTTTAACGCTCCACGGCTTTAATTGCAGCGTCTAAGGTCTGCCATGTATTGACAAAGTGGCAGAACAAATCAGCGGTTTTTTCCGCATCGTAAACCGCCGAATGCGCGGATTCATTATCCCAACCCATACCTGCTGCTTGCGCTAGCCGTGCTAACACGGTTTGCCCATACATGACCGCACCGAGCGTTACCGTATCCAAGGTGCTAAAGGGGTGGAAGGGATTGCGTTTTGCATCGACACGATTCGAGGCAGCATGAACGAAATTCAAATCAAACGGCGCATTATGCCCCACCAAAATGGCGCGGTTACAACGGTTGATTTTGACTTCGCGGCGTACCACTTTGAAGAAATCTTCAATTGCCTTGGGTTCGGGCACTGCCATGCGCAATGGGCTGAACGGTTTGATGCCATTGACTTCCAGCGATTTGGGGTCAAGGTTGGCATTGGGGAACGGTTCGATGTGCCAATTGAACGTGCGATAGCGCGAAAGCTCGCCTTTTTCATCAATGCGCAAGATAACCGCAGCTAATTCCAGTAGCGCATCTTTCTTGCAGTCGAAGCCTCCGGT
>CAZTUZ010000129.1:0-8111 GCA_964617055.1 uncultured Thiothrix sp. | reverse complement strand
TGGTGAGTTGATGCAAAGAGTCTTTGCGGATATTGGCAATGCGTGCGTGAAGTTTAGCCAGTTTTGCCTTGGCTTTATGTCGGTTGTTTGAACCTTTAACCTTGCGGGATAGGCTACGCGAGAGCCGATGCAGGCGGGAAAGTAAGGTTTTATGCGGCTTTGCACCCGCCACGATTTCCCCTGTCGATAGCGTTGCCAGTGCAGATACGCCCAAATCCACGCCCACGACACCTTGGTTTTCGGCGGGTGGCAAGTGATTTTGATCGCTATCCACAGTAATACTGGCGAACCATTGATCAGCGGTGCGGGAAATCGTGGCAGAAAGGATTTTGCCGGAAAAACGTAACGTTTCCCGCATCCGCACTAACCCCAGATGGGGAATACGGATGCGGCAACCGTCAATGGAAAATTGATCGTTGGTCAGGGTAAAGCTGTCGTGGCTTTTGCCTTTCTTCTTGAATTGTGGGTACTTTGCCCGACCCGCGAAGAAGTTTTTAAAGGCATTCCCTAGTTGAATAATCGCTATTTGTGGGGCGTTTTTCGTGACTGCCAGCATCCACGGAAATCGCTCGCGCTTGACCGCATTGAGTTGCTTGCGCAGCGCAAACTGTGAGGGTTTGGGCTGGCTATTACCTTTCTTCCATGCTGCGTATTGGGTTTGCCATTCCGCCAACGCCCAGTTGTAGGCAAACCGCGCCGTGCCTGCGGCTTTGGCAAAGTACGTCGCTTGTTTATTGTTGGGATGGAGGCGGATTTGATGGCTAATGATCATGCTAAAATGATGACGTACAGCATGATAGTTGTCTAATCAGCGGTGTTTTTATTGCTACTATCCACCGACAAACGGTAACACCTTTCATAACCTATCCAAAATGAATCATGTTGAATAGATTTGAGTAGGTTTTTTGGTAACTGTTTCTAACCCTAATGAATCCATCGATGTTCGTGAGGTAATCATGACATACAAAAACCTAAATCCAGATAAAGCTTTAATTTGGCGCATTGTTCACCGCGATAACTTACCGTGGATTCTGGATCATGGTTTGCATTGTGGTAATTGTCATGAGCGTTCAAGTCATTGGGTGAATATCGGTAATGCTGAATTGATTGATAAACGTTCTAATCACTGCGTTCCCTTAGCACCATTTGGCACATTGAATGATTATGTGCCGTTTTATTTCACGCCTTTTTCGGTAATGTTAAAAAATATTCATAGCGGAAGAGGTGGGGTAAAAAAACGTGAAAATGATGAAATAATTATCTTGGTTTCTAGTTTATATCGTATTCAACAAGCAGGGTTACCCTTTCTTTTTACTAACAGTCATGCTTATTATCGTTGGGCAGAGTTCTTTAATGATTTAAAAGACTTAGATAAGATTGATTGGTCATTGTTACAGCAGCGAGACTTTCGGCGTGATCCCGATGACCCCGGTAAATTTGAGCGTTATCAAGCAGAGGCTTTAATCCACCAGCATTGCCCAGTTTCGTGCTTATTGGGTGTTATTTGCTATAATGAGGAGACAAAACAACACATCAACCAGCAAGTGCAGGCTCGTCACCTGACGCTGGATGTCTACGCTCGTTCGGGATGGTTTTTCCAATGATCAGATACACACAAGGCAATTTATTGGTTGCGCCTGTGCAGGCGTTGGTGAATACCGTCAATACCGTAGGCGTGATGGGCAAAGGTATCGCGCTTATGTTCAAAGAGCGTTTTGCCAAGAATACGCTGGAATATGAGAAAGCCTGCAAAGCGGGACAAGTGCAAACGGGCAAGATGTTTGTTACCGAAACGGGTGAACTGATGGGGGCGCGTTGGATTGTCAATTTTCCCACCAAGCAAAACTGGCGTTCACCTTCCAAAATGGAATGGATTGTGGATGGCTTGCAGGATTTGCGGCGTTTTATCCTCAATAATCAGGTGCAATCCATTGCCATTCCCCCTTTAGGGGCGGGTAATGGCGGTTTGGAATGGTTAGCTGTGCGTGATCAAATCGAACAAGCTCTTGGTGATCTGAAAACGGTGGATATTCTGGTCTACGAACCTACCGATCAGTATCAAAATGTTGCTAAACGCACGGGGATACAAAAACTGACTCCCGCCCGAGCCTTGATCGCTGAATTGGTACGCCGTTACTGGGTGTTAGGCATTGAATGCAGTTTGCTGGAAATCCAAAAATTGGCGTGGTTTCTAGAACGTGCGATTGAACATTTTCACCCACACGAAAAAAGCCCGTTGGACTTACGTTTTGAAGCGAATAAGTATGGTCCTTATGCACATCGTTTAACCAAGCTAATTGATGGCTTAGATGGCAGTTATCTACACTGCGACAAACGTATTAGTGATGCCAGCTCGTTTGATGTGATCTGGTTTGATGATAGTCGCAAAGAACATCTGCAAATCTACCTGAAAAGCGAAGCAGTTAAACCTTTTTTACCTGCGTTGGAACGTGCTATCACATTGATTAATGGCTTTGAATCCCCCTTTGGCATGGAGTTACTAGCGACTGTTGATTGGTTACTGGTGCGTGAACAAGTGCCTGCTAATGTAACGAGTATCCAACAGGGATTGGCAGATTGGTCGGTCAAACAAGGTGCACAACGCAAGCTTCGGTTGTTCACCCCTCGCGTTATTAGCATTGCCCTAGAACGTTTAGAAGGTATTCCGTGCCATTAACCAAACGAAGAGAGCAGGGGATTTTTTATCCAGAAAGTGTGCTACGGTAATGGATATGCTTGCGTTACGATGCCGTGCATAAAGATTAGGAATCACACGCCTTCCTGATTTCTGGGCCGTCCAAATCCGCCGACATTGAACAAACCCTTGCCTATGGCGTGCATGGTCCGAAAGAACTGGTGGTGATAATCGTGTGAGGGATGCGCTACTATCGTGCTTTGCTCAGCAATGAATCGATAAGGCAATGCTCTACATCCCCCTTACCCAAGCCACGCTTGATGAGTTACTTCAGCCGAATGCGGCAGAGGCGGTTATTTCGCGCCTGAAAATGGAGGAACTGGTGGCATTATTGCTACTTCAGGGTTTGCCAACGTTAGTGACTACGGTGCAAACGGCGGGGGATTTAGTATTCCAAGCAGAAAAAATGCTGGCAGCTTTAATTAAGTTGTACGGTGATTTTCTGTTAGAGGAGTTACAACAGGCAGTCATAGAATCTTTGGATGGTTCACAATGTCAAGCTGGGGCTGATTTATTGGTGCAAACTGATATTCAGTTAATGACGACGGAGCAATTGCACGAAAGAGCGTATTTAAAGTGGGATGAACAATGGGTTTGGGATTGGGAATATAAACAGCGCGTTCAGGCAGATTTCTTTGTCAGTCGTCTATTAAATCAGCGCAGCACCAAAACCCATTTTGTGGCTAAGGAAGAAGAACGCATTCTCAATGTGATTTTATCTGAGCAGAATGAATCCATTGACATTCAGGGTTATGCTGGAAGCGGCAAAACGTGGATTATTTCTCGCTTGGCAGAAATGCTAGATAAAGATAAAACAGCATTTTTAGCGGAATCATGGGGACAGGTTTCGGCTTTGGTTGCGCGTATTGCAGGGGCGCGAGGTGAAACATTCGCTAATTTGGCAAAAACCTATTTTCAGGATAATCCTAATGGTTGTATACGTCATATTAAAGGTCGATACGGTGGTGAACATTTAGTTGAAAATGACAAGCTGGCTAATCATTTAGAATGTTTTGCTATTGGTTCATACAGTCGGGAGGAGGTTGCTAAACGTGCGTGGCTAATTGTACGGTATTTTTGTCAGACAGCAGATGCTGTCATTACCTTTGCGCATGTGCGTAAGTATTTTTTTAGTACCGTACCACTGCATTTGGAATTAATGCTGAATGTGGCACTGCATTTATGGGAGCTGATTTGTTTGCCACGCGGTAGATATATTCCAATTCGTGATTATCACTTGATTAAAGCTTACGCTATGCAAGGGTTAGGGGTGGCAGCAGATTTTCAATTTATTGTGGTTGATGAAAGCCATTATTTGTCTCCGGTATTAATGCAAATACTAAAGCAAAGCCCTCAGCCTGTATTTACTTTTGGTGATCGTTATCAAGTCTTGGATGCTGCTAGCACTTCGGCTACAAGGTTTCATAATGTGGTACGCAAACAGGTATTAGCGCAGTCAGTGCGTGTTGGGGCTAATTTAGAAAAAACCTACAATACAATTTTGCAACATCATACACAAGCACCAGATGCAGATTTTTTTGGTAATAAAAACAATAATACTAAAATAGTCCATTACGATCGTTTTACACTGCCAGAACAGTATTGTGCAATTTTAGCAAAAAGCACATGGTCAGTTTTTTGTATTGCGTATGAGCTATATAAACGTTCAGCTCGCTACCATTTGTTAGGTAGGGTTAAGATGGATTTGAATCGTTTAATCGGTGGGGCAATTTCCTTCTACGTTAAAAATACTAAGCCCGGTCATTATGAGTTTATGAGCACAACTTCGTGGGGAGAGTTTGTTGAAAAGCATAAGGTAAATGAGCCTACGTTATTGTGGGTCGACCGTTTATTGCGTTCCGGTTTTAATGATCAACACCTAAGAGCTTTATTGCAGCAGTCCACGCCTCAGGTGGATGATAAGGTGTATGTGTTAGGGCGTGTGGCAGATTGTCGTAATCATGAGTTTGAAAGAGTGGTGTTATTGAATGATATTGTCGACCACAATGGCGTGGTAAGGGAGAATACCACCAATATTATTAGCCATATTTACACTGGAATTTCCCGTGCTAAGCACGAGTTGCATTTACCTACTACGATTAAAGACTGGATCGAAAATATTTAAGCATGGCAATGAATAGTAGATTAGTGGGATATTAAAGCATAAATAACAGTGTAACCAGCGCGGGTTTACCCACGCTGGTTACTTACGCTTGAATTAAGCGTGAGTTTGGAGATGTGCCAAAGCGATATTGAGCATACGGCGCACGGGTTCAGCCGCGCCCCACAGCAATTGATCGCCGACGGTAAACGCGGTGATGTATTCCGGCCCTAAATTCATTTTGCGAATGCGCCCTACCGGAATGGTCAGCGTGCCAGAGGCTTGTACCGGAGTCAGACCGTTTAAGGTCGCGGCTTTGTCATTCGGGATGACTTTCACCCATTCATTGTGGCTGCCGATAATGGCTTCGATTTCATCCAGCGGTAAGTCTTGTTTCAGTTTGATGGTGAAACCTTGTGAATGGCAACGCATTGCGCCGATACGCACGCATTGACCGTCTACCGGAATGGTATTCGCGGCGGTTTTGCCCAGAATTTTGTTGGTTTCGGCAATGCCTTTCCATTCTTCTTTGGTTTGCCCGTTTTCCCACATTTTGTCGATCCACGGGATTAAGCTACCTGCCAACGGTGCGCCAAAGTTGGCGGTGGACAACGTGCCGTCATTCAATTTCGCGGTGACTTTGCGGTCAATGTCCAAAATGGCGGATGCGGGGTCGGCGAGTAAATCACTGACTTCGGCGTTCAATTCGCCCATTTGTGTCAGCAATTCGCGCATGTTTTTCGCACCCGCGCCGGAAGCCGCTTGGTAAGTCATGGACGTAATCCATTCCACTAAACCTTTTTCAAACAAGCCGCCCAATGCCATCAGCATTAACGACACGGTGCAGTTGCCGCCAATGTAGTTTTTAATGCCGCGTTTTAAACCCGCGTCAATCACATTGCGGTTTACAGGGTCGAGCACGATAATCGCGTCGTTTGCCATGCGTAAGGTGGAAGCCGCGTCAATCCAGTAGCCGTTCCAACGCGCTCGCAATGTTTCGTAGACCGCCGTGGTGTAATCCCCGCCTTGGCAGGACACAATAATGTCCATGTCCGCCAATTTGTCGATGTTCATTGCATCTTCCAATGGCTTCGCCCCAAACCCGACATCTGGACCTGCTTTGCCAGATTGAGAGGTGGTGAAGAACACAGGTTCAAAACCTTGGAAATCATTTTCAGCCTGCATCCGTTCCATTAAGACCGAACCGACCATGCCGCGCCAACCGACAAAACCTACTTTGAGCATCTCACACGTTCCTTAACAATGTGCATCGAGTAAACACAGCATTGTAACACTGCGTTTACCGCGCTTCACCATTCTGTCACTTAGGGTTGAAACAGGTCATCGGGCAGTTAACCACCGCCGCTGCCGCCACTCCCCCCGCAACCACCGCCATCACTACCGCCGCCGCCACCTGCATCGGTTTGCGATGGTGCAATCCATGCCGTATAACCACAGGTGCTGCATTTATGGAGCGTTTCTTGTTTCTCATTGCGGATACCTGTGCTGTCAAACGTGCCGCGCGTTTTGCAAGCAGGGCAACGTTTGTAATGCCAAATGCCATAACCTATCAACCATGCAAACATTAAGACCATGATGTTAAGGAAAATACTGACTCCATCCCATGACGAATCATCGGCGAATACCATTTCACTGCCGAATGCAGCAGCAACAAGCACGGCAATACTTCCCCAGTGCGGTTTGGGTACGACCCAATGGCTGCGTGTATTGATGAGCCGTAAATGCGGGGTGGCTTGCAAGCGTTCAGCGGGCTTTTCCCAAATATCGGCAGGTGGTTTTTCACCAAAAAAGCGTTCGTAACTGGCAATGGTTTGCGCATAATCGCGGTAAAAAGCGTTCTGTTCCGCTAAACCACCGCGAGAGGGAACATGATGTAACGGTTTTCCCAAGACATTGCCGCACAAATCTTGCCAATACGATTGCGTGTACAACAAATGGAAATGCCACGTTTGATCCACTGCCTCACACGGGCAAATAAAATGCCCCGCCGTGACCGTCAAAAACAAAAAGCGTTTGTATTCGTGGAACACACGCTTGGTATAAGCATGATTCCAACCATTCATGCGCCCTAGCTTGTGCAGGAATGCCAAAGGCACATCTTCATAACCATTGACTTGGAAATCGAGTAAATGTTGATACAACACCACCCATTCAGGGCGTGCGTGTAAAGCGTGGGGAATAGTGGCTTGCATAAGGAGTCCTCCATTAGCATTCGTTACAAGTGTTACGTTATAACGAATGCAAAGGGGTAAACCACAGGGAAAGTTACTGAAAAATAGAACAATTACTACTTAGGTAATGCTGCTTATGCTGTTATTGCGCAGGTTTCAAACCACTAGCAACTTTAAAGTCGCTGGTAGAAATATACACTTCTTCATCGGCAATCATGCGGCTACGGTCAATGCTAATGGTTGTGGGGAAACCGTATTGTGGGTCGTACTTGACAACAACACTTTCGGCTTTGCCTGCAATCGCGTCTCGAATCGTTTTGAATAAACCTTCCACAGTCATGGCATCGTGTTGACGATCCAAGGGTAAGGGTTTGCCAGTGGATACAATCGTTACCTGCTGAATAACGCCACGGTAGACACGCACTTCAATCGGCTTGTTAAATTCTGGTGGGCAAAAGCACGAGCGTTTCAAGGTGATAGCATAGTGTTCTGGCTGTTTTTGCTGCCACAAGGCTTGCGCTGCTTGTAACTGTTGCAAGGGTGTGGTGGGTTCGGGGTTAGCATTGATGCTTTGAATATCCGGTTCACTTAATGCGCGGCGGCTGATCTCACCATTGGCAATACCACCGCTCATGACTGCCACATCGCCAACGCTCAAATGCTGGCTGCTATCTTGGTCAAGCACTTTGACAGTAAACGGGCTGCTATTATTCAACCCCAATAAGGTGCGCAGACTCGTCATTTGATTGCTTGTTAAATTTAAGACAGATGCATCCGGTTTGGGGTTTGCACCACCATTGTTTGCAGGTGGGGCGGCGACACAAGCGGTTAAAGCCATCAAACTCAACGTGGCCACAGCAATAACAGTCATTTTCATCCGTTTTGCGCGAGAAACCTCGCCATTGCTTCGGCTACGCTCAGCACGAGTCAGGGCGGGGAGGGATAGCGCGTCGGCGATAGCCGACCCTGTTCTCGCTCCTCTCTTTGGTTAAGCTATCTTTGGTTAGAAACAGTACCGTCGTTATTCGCGGCACGAACTACAATAGGCGAACGATGAAAATCAAACGTGCCTACCGATTCCGATTCTATCCTGATCAACAGCAAGAAAAACTGCTGGCGCAGA
>CAZTUZ010000128.1:0-8135 GCA_964617055.1 uncultured Thiothrix sp. | reverse complement strand
CCGGCATACCCGATCTAGCGCTGTGACTGGAGTTCAGACGTGTGCTCTTCCTATCTGTTTTCTTCCTGTCGGGCAAGCCAAAGCGACTCCAACGGCTGCTGAAAGCGCACCTGCAATGCCAGAGATGATTTCTTCCGCATTTACGCTGCACAGCAAACCGGGTGCTACGCGCGTGATGTTCTTAGACTTTGATGGTCATACCATCACCGACACCGCATGGAATGAGGATGAAGATTATGGCGTGGATATGTGGGAAGCAGAAGCATTTGATATGGATGATGATCCAGAAACTTTTAGCACGGGCGAAATTGATGCCATTAAAAGCATCTGGCGACGGGTGGCGGAAGACTACGCACCGTTCAATGTTGATGTGACAACTCAAGAACCAAGCAGTTTCAACAACAACACAGGCCGTGTACTAATCACACAGGGAACAGACAAATCGGGGTTTTTATTACCAAGTGCCGATGAGGCAGGTGGCATTGCCTATGTGAACGCATGGGGCAGCGACAACTTCGCAGCAAAATCACCAGCTTTCGTTTATGCAAGCAATCTGAGTGATAATGCGGGCTATATTGCTGAAGCTGCATCACACGAAGCGGGACACAACCTTGGTCTTTCCCATGATGGTACATCGTCAGAAGGTTACTATGGTGGACATGGCGAAGATTTTATTAGCTGGGGACCAATCATGGGCACAGGCTATAATCGCCATGTTTCCCAATGGAGTCAGGGCGAGTATGACGATGCCAACAACCAAGAAGATGATGTCACTATCATCACAGGCAAGCTGACACGCCGAGCGGATGACTGCGGTAACACTAACGCAACAGCCACACCGTTGAAAATTGTCGCGGGTAAAGTTACCTCCACAACGCCAATCAACGACCCAACCAACAGCAATAAAGCGAACAAAGGGATTATCCATTCGCGTGGTGATGTGGATGTATTCTCTTTCAAAACCATTGGCGGAAAAGTCACGCTTAATGCATTCCCTTTACGCGAAACAACAGAAACACGCGGCGGCAATATGGACATCAAGATGACCATTCGCAATGCGTCTAATAACGTTGTTGCCAATATCAACCCTGCTTTGAACACTCATGCCAGCTTCACGGGCAACCTTGCCGCAGGCACATACTACGTCGCCATCGATGGCGTGGGTTCAGCGTATAGCCCTTACTCGGATTACGGCACATTAGGCCAATATTTCATCAACGGTACGATTCCGCAATAAGCGACTCTTAACGGATGGGTGCAATGTCACGGTTGCACCTACTCCCCATCTGACATTGCCTTAATAAGGAGTAACCTGACAAGAAGGTTTTTTCATAAGCATTATTTAGCGAAATCATGTGATGGTGCTCACATCATAAACTAGCAGAATCACCACCTTATGATAAATAATACCTATGTGTCTTATTTTTTAATCGCTAGAGTAACATTATGAATACCTCTACATTTCCAAAACTTAGCGTTATCGCTACTGCCATCCTTGCCAGCATCACGGGTATCGCCCACGCACAATCCACCGATTTCAAAGCCCATGCTGCGGGAGTAGCCGTTCAACTCAGCGAATTACCAAGCAGCCCTATTCGCGCCCAAATCGAAGCTCTACCCAACGATGCTGCACGTTTAACAGCATTGAATAAACTCAAAAGTATTAATTTTTCCGCAGGGGATTTGCCATTCCTCCGTGCTGACAAAGCAGGTAGCATCTATTTCGTTGACAGTTTCCTTCCTGTTGGACACGCACAAACCGCTCCGACTGCTGCCGAAAGCGCACCTGCTACACAAGCTGCTGTGTCTTCTGCTTTCACCTTGCACAGCAAACCAGGTGCAACCCGTATTATGTTCTTGGACTTTGACGGGCATACCATCACCAATACTGCATGGAACAATAGCGATGGCGTAAGTTCATGGGAAGCACAGGCTTTTGACACCGACGGCAATACTAGCACCTTCAGCACTGGCGAAATCGATGCTATCAAAAGTATCTGGCGGCGGGTTGCGGAAGACTACGCACCGTTCAACGTTGACGTAACCACGCAACAACCCAGCAGTTTTAATGCAAACGTCGGTCGAGTGTTAATCACGCCAGGAACAGACAAAAACGGCGTATTGTTACCCTACGGTAATGCAGCAGGTGGTATTGCCTATGTTGGCGTTTGGGGAATAACGGACTTCCCTTCTTACTATTCCCCTGCCTTCGTTTATTCCAATATGCTGGCGAACAACGCAAGCTACATCGCCGAAGCTGCATCGCATGAAGCAGGTCACAACCTTGGCTTATCACACGATGCTACTGCATCACAAGGCTATTATGGTGGACACGGTTCAGGCTACATTAGCTGGGGGCCTATCATGGGTACGGGCTATGGTCGTCACGTTTCTCAATGGAGCAAAGGTGAATACTCCGGCGCAAACAATCAAGAAGATGATGTAGCTATTATCTCCAGCAGTTTGCCACGCCGCGCTGATGATCATGGCAACACCATTGCCACTGCCACACCATTAACCATTGTCGGTGGCAAAGTCACTTCCACAACACCAATCAACGACCCGACCAACAGCAATAAAGTGAACAAAGGTATCATCCATGCGCGTGGTGATGTGGATGCATTCTCCTTTAAAACGGCTGGCGGCACGGTGACACTCAACATCTTACCATTACGGGAAGCAATCAACTCACGCGGCGGCAATATGGACATTAAAATGACCATCGTGGATGCGGCGAACAATGTCATTGCCACTGCCAACCCTGCAACCAATACCCACGCCAGCGTTAGTGCCAGCTTTGGTGCAGGAACGTACTACGTTCTGATTGATGGTGTTGGCGCTGCAAGCAGCCCTTATTCCGATTACGGCAGCTTAGGTCAGTACTTCATCAACGGTACGATTCCACAATAAGTCATGCCCGCCTCGTAGGTGCAATATCAACGTTGCACCTACTTCTATCAATGCATTGCCCCATAAGATCACTCGCCCGAAACAGTAATGGCTCGCACATTATAAACTGGAAGAATCACAAACTTGTGATAGATAATAGCAATTAGCCATATTTTTAACCGCTAGAGTAACGTTATGACCACCTCTGCATTCCCGCAATTGAGTACAATTGCTATTGTTGTTCTTGCCACGCTCACAAGCACTGCACAAGCACAAAAAAATGATTTAAAAGACTATTCATTCGATAAAACCGTACAACTTAGCGAATTACCAATCAGCCCCATTCGTACCCAAATCGAAGCCTTGCCAAACGATACCGCCCGTATAACAGCATTGAATAAACTCAAGTCCATTAACTTTTCCAATGTTGACTTGCCATTCCTGCGTGCTGATAAAACGGGGAACATCTATTTTGTTGATAGTTTTCTTCCTGTCGGGCAAGCCAAAGCGACTCCAACCGCTGCCGAAAGCACACCTGCTACACAAGCTGCTGTGTCTTCTGCTTTCACCTTGCACAGCAAACCAGGTGCAGCTCGCGTGATGTTCTTGGATTTTGATGGGCATACAGTCACCAATACTGACTGGAATAACTGGCAAGGCATCGACAAATGGGAAGCCCAAGCCTTTGATAACGATGGTGATTCTGCCAGCTTCAACACCAGTGAAATTGAAGCTATCAAAAGTATCTGGCGGCGGGTAGCAGAAGATTACGCCCCATTCAATGTCGATGTCACAACCCAACAACCCACCACATTCACCAGTAACACAGGTCATGTGCTGATTACACCAGGCGTGGATAAGAATGGGCTTTTACTACCTTATGGTAATGCGGCTGGCGGCGTTGCTTATGTGGATGCGTGGGGCGACAGTGATTTTGCTTATTTCTCCCCTGCTTTCGTTTACTCCAATATGCTACAAAATGATGCGGGGTTCGTTGCTGAATCTGCATCTCATGAAGCGGGTCACAACTTAGGTTTGGGGCATGACAACACCTCATCTCAAGGTTATTACTCAGGACACGGTTCGGGCTATATTAGTTGGGCACCTATCATGGGCATGGCTTATGGTCTTCATGTTTCTCAATGGAGCAAAGGTGAATACCCCGACGCAAAAAATCCTCAGGACGATATTGCCATTATCGCCAGCAAATTGGCGAAACGCCCTGACGACCACGGCAACACCATTGCTACTGCCACACCATTAACCATTGTCGGTGGCAAAGTCACTTCCACAACACCAATCAACGACCCGACCAACAGCAATAAAGTGAACAAAGGTATCATCCATGCGCGTGGTGATGTGGATGCATTCTCCTTTAAAACGGCTGGCGGCACGGTGACACTCAACATCTTACCATTACGGGAAGCAATCAACTCACGCGGCGGCAATATGGACATTAAAATGACCATCGTGGATGCGGCGAACAATGTCATTGCCACTGCCAACCCTGCAACCAATACCCACGCCAGCGTTAGTGCCAGCTTTGGTGCAGGAACGTACTACGTTCTGATTGATGGTGTTGGCGCTGCAAGCAGCCCTTATTCCGATTACGGCAGCTTAGGTCAGTACTTCATCAACGGTACGATTCCACAATAAACCTTTATCCGTGAATAACAGCCCCCAAGACACAATCTCTTGCGGCTAAAAGCTAGAAAAGCAGCCACTGTCGGTCAGGCAGTGGAATTGCCCGACCTGCGGCACAGCCTAGGATTTGAAAGCAAATACCTGCTCCTACCCACGACACGGCTCACAACAAAGTGTGTTCTTGTGCTGCCAACTCCCGCCATTCCCCCAGAGAGAGCGTATTGTCTAACACTAGCCCACCGATACTTTCCCGATGCAGGCTTTCCACACGATTTCCCACCGCAATCAGCATGCGTTTGATTTGGTGGTATTTGCCTTCGTGAATCGTAATTCGTGCTTGCTGGTCAGGCAAAATTTCCACACCAGCGGGTTGAGTGGGGTGCTTTTCGCCATACAGTTGAATGCCATCCCGCAAAGTTTGCGCTGCATCTTCGGTTAGCGGTTCGGCTAACGTCGCCAAATACGTTTTCGGAACGTGCTTTTTTGGCGACATTAAACGGTGCGACCAATCGCCGTCATTGGTGATTAGCAACAAACCCGTGGTGTCTTTGTCCAACCGCCCCACCACATGCAGGGTGTGACGGTGTGGGTGGTTGATCAAATCCATCACCGTGCGATTCACTGCATCTTCGGTAGCACTCACCACGCCAGCAGGCTTGTGTAACATGAGGTAAAGATTACCCGCTAAGGTAATCGGCTCATGATCCAGCGTGATTTGTGCATACGGGTCGATATGGGTTTGCGGTTTGATAATCCCCTTCCCATTAAACCGTACCCGCCCCCAACGAATCCGCTTTTGTGCATCGGTGCGTGACATGCCTGTTGCTTGACTAACGAATTGATCTAACCGCATTTATTGAGCAGCCTCCAAAGCATCACCTTTAACCCACTTTTCCAGCGTTTTCTTACCTTCATAACGCACTAAGAACCAACCAGCCCCAAAATCACCATCATCACCTGCTTTCCAATCCAGCAATGTCACCTTATCGCCTTTAATGACGTACATTTTGGTTTGCGCTGAAGCCTGCGGCTTGTCGTGAAGCATGGCTTTATCTACCACAATCACCGCGCTGGCATTGGGTGCATCTTCCGCTTTTTGCTCAGGTGAACCCGACTCACCAAGCACTTTATGCCCAATCACTTTTCCGGCTGGATTCTTAAACTCGTAATACTCCCAAGCACCATCCGTGCCAACCATTTTACTTTCTACCGCAGCATACAACTGCCCTTTAGCAACACGGTATGTTGTGGAAGACCACGCAGGACCATCACGGCTGGCAGTGTTCAGTTCTTGGTTTTTAGCATCTAAACTGGGGTTGCTTACCGCCTCATCGAAAGCGTGTAATTGCTGTTTGGCTTTATCCCACAAAAACACTTGGTAAAACAGATTCACACCACCGTAACCGTTACCATTGAGAACCGCCACGTCTTGCCAACCATCGAAGTTGAAATCCCCTACTTGCGCCACGGCCGGATGATTATCACCCATGCCACTGGCATCCTCCACATCGGATTTCGGGACAAGATGTTGAGATTTACCCTCTGGCAAATGCGCGACAACCTGCTCACCTTTGATTGCCACCTCCACGGTTTTGCCTTGTTCTGGTGCAAACTGAAAAGGAAATTGCGCCTGCTCGGTCAAACCATTTTCCGCCATTGCCAGCCCAGATAATAGTGTCATGGCTGTCACCACGCTCACGCCCAGTGTTAGCTTTTTCATCACGATACGCCCTCGTTACACCATAAAACCGTATCATATCCCAACTCACCGCGTTTAATGCTAGAATGCTGAAACATTCCTAAATCAATAACAATAAAGGATAAGCTCATGCAATTACGCGAATACTTGCGCATTTTAGCCGCTCGTGACGGTTCTGACCTTTACTTAACTGCCGATGCGCCACCTGCTGCTAAATTCCAAGGCAGCCTCAAAGCCATTGATAAAGTACGCATGACCCCCGAAATGCTGCACGACATGGCGTACAGCCTCATGAATGCCGAACAGCAACAGCAATTTGCGCACAAACCGGAAATGAATCTGGCGATCAGTGAAGAAGGCATCGGGCGATTTCGCGTCAATATCTTCAAGCAACGCCACAAAATTGCGATGGTGATTCGCAACATCAAAACCGACATTCCCGACGCGGACAAACTCGGTTTACCCGACATTCTCAAAAAAACCATTCTCGAAAAACGCGGGCTGATTCTATTCGTTGGCGGCACGGGTTCGGGCAAATCCACCTCCCTAGCCGCACTGATTGATTACCGCAACCGCACCACCGACGGGCACATTATTACCATTGAAGACCCGATTGAATACGTTCACCCCCACAAACGTTCGATTGTGAATCAGCGTGAAGTTGGCGTGGATACCGACAGCTACGAAGACGCGCTAAAAAATACCCTGCGCCAAGCTCCAGACGTGATTTTAATTGGCGAAATTCGGGCGCAAGAAACGATGGAACACGCACTCGCCTTCGCCGAAACGGGGCATTTGTGCCTTTCCACACTGCACGCCAATAACGCCAACCAAGCGTTAGATCGTATTATTAACTTCTTCCCCGAAGAACGTCGCCACCAATTGCTGATGGATTTATCCTTGAATCTCAAAGCCTTTGTCTCGCAACGCCTGATTCCCACCATCGACGGCAAGCGCGTGGCAGCAATTGAAATCCTGCTCGGCACGCCCATGATTCGCGATTTAATTATGAAAGGCGAAGTCCACGCCATTAAAGAAATCATGGAAAAATCCGAAGAACAAGGGATGCAAACCTTCGACAGCCATCTGTACAAATTGTATGTAGCAGGCAAAATCTCACTGGCGGAAGCTCTGCGCAATGCTGATTCCCCCAGCAACCTCAAACTCAAAATCAACCTGTCCGGCGGCATTGCCAAACCCAAACCCGCTGCAACGACTGTTTCCACCGAAGCCGCTAGCAACGAAAAACCCGCCGACGACTTCATGGCAACACTCAGTTTAGAACCCAAACCCGAACCGGAATTAACCTAACTGCAAGATACACGCGATAGCTTTCATTTACGAAACGCTACCACATTGGCTTTGAGGGTTTGTAGCACGTCGTTGTGTTGATTTTTCGTCACAATCGACAGGGTAACAATGCCTTGGTCAGGTTTGGATTGGGAAGGGCGAATGGCTAGAATTTCGGATTCCACCCGCAAGACATCCGTGGGGCGGGTTGGTTTTGACCATGCCATTTCAACGTTTGCCCCAATCAAGCCTTTACCCAATGGAATGCTGGCAACCATTAAACGCATGGTAATCGCGGCAGTGTGCCAACCGCTGGCAGCCAAGCCATTGAAAAAGGTGTTTTTTGCCGCTTCTTCATCCAAATGGAAAACCTGCGGGTCAAAATGCGCTGCAAAGTCAATGATTTGCTGTTTATCCAATGCGTGGGATTCGCTCTGGAATCGTTGTCCAATGAATAGGTCTTCGAGGTGTAACACAGGTTGCATGGTTGCTCACTCATGGAAAAGTTTGTGAATCGCCCATTATCGCCGCACAATGCGCAGAAATCACTGCGGAGTTTCACAGCATGTTTCGTTCCTTGAGCCATCCTCAGGTCTTAGTCGTTACTTTAGCG
>CAZTUZ010000127.1:0-8179 GCA_964617055.1 uncultured Thiothrix sp. | reverse complement strand
CATCGGTTCACGTTTATTGTCGTAATTCATGCCCCGTTATATTTAACATACTATGATGCCCAAAAGCGAACGGAATGCACAGACCACTGCTTGCACCTTTAACGACTAATAATAACCGCTCATTAATCGCAGCAAATATCGGGCAGATCATCATGAACCGCGAAGAAAAAGCGTTAATCGAAAAGATTGAAGGTAATAAGTTCCTGACTGCAACCGACCGCCAGCAATTAATTGACAGTTGGCACGCCTTATATGAGCAATTAGCACAATACGAAGCACAACAACAAACATTACAGGCTTTAGTTCAAAACAAAGATCAGCACTTATTAGCCATCGAACAAGCGTTGCGTGAACGTGAACAACACCTAGAACGCAAAGACCGCCAACTTATCGAAAAAGAAACACTTCTGCACACGGCACATTACCAAACTCAGGAACGTGACCGCCATTTACACCTACGCGATAATATCGTGCAACAGCGCGATGAATCACTGCGTGAACGTGATCAGATCATAAGAAACTTAGAGAAACGTTGCCGTGAGATTGATCACCATTTACACCTAAAAGAAAAACACATTTTAGAACGTGACACGCATATTCAAGCTCAAGCGCGGCGTTTAGCGGACAAAGATCGCCACCTTGACCGCAGGGATCGTGAACTCGATATTCGTACCCAACAACTGAGCCGTCGTGACGAAACCATTCATGAACTAAACATACAATTACGCGCACTGAATCAGTGGGTTCAAGAACGCCAGCGGCACTTATACTTACAAGAACAAATTATTCACGAACGTAACCAGCAACTCACCGAGCGCGACCAACAATTACAAAAACATAATGCATGTTTACAACAAAAAGACTTATTAATTGGCCAATATGAATACCACCTGCAAGAACGGGAACGCCAATTACAACGTCGAGACATGCAAATTGCCGCACAGTTCCAACAACTGCAAGAACGGGATAAAACCATCCATAACCGTGACCAACAAATTACAGCCTTGCAAACACAGCTTGATCAGTTAGAGCAGCAGGACAAACAAGACTCGTCCCTTCAAGAATACGAACAAAAACTGCAACAAAGAGACCGTGTTATCGGCTTAAAAGACACGATTATTGCGCAACTTAACCAACAATTGCTGATTAAGGAAAAAGCCTTGCAGCATAAAGAGACATTGTTACAAAAAATCGGGCAACAATTTCAGCATTTCGATTCCACAGCTTGAATAAGCATTGCGAAAGGTCAATTACGCCTGATTCACTAACGGTTGATAATGGGAGCATCTAGTCGATTCGTACAAGCAGGCCTGAATATGAAAGAACAGCAAATCACCCGAATCATGTACGCATTAATTATCGCAGGCTTAAGTATCAGTGCGGTGGGGGTTGGGTTAGTGATATTCACGGATATTGTCACCCACCAAGGGGTGCAAGGCATTGCCATAGTCGCGGGATTGATTGCAGGCGGATTGTTTTTATCCATTCCTGCCAAAATTTACCTGACATTACAGCTCATGAAATACAATGACGAAAAACTCAAAGCCATGCGCGAGCGTGGTAACTTGCGTTAATCCATATCGCCTTTTCCATTAACCACAAAGGGGAGTTGCGCACTCCCCTTTATATTTGCACGATAGCAAAGTACCACTTCCGTGCATTAGATGCGTGTTGTGCTAATGCCTGGTTCGTCCGTTGCATCGATCTCAAATGGGTCTAATTCCGCAGCGGTTTTGTCGTCCAATTTCTTTACGAAATGGCGATAAACAAACCAGTCTAAACTCACCCAGCGACCAGCACCCATAAAGAACAATGCCAATAACAGAACGAAGTAGACTAAATAAACCTCTACTTGATTATTTGTCATATCGCTATAACCGTGTGTCATGACTAGCTGCCCCATGCTGCTGAGGAAACCAGCATCGCCGACCGCAAACAACGCCAAAGCAACCATGACAAAGATCAAAGCCAATGTTACCCAACGCACGGCAAAACCTAACACCAATAATACCGCAGACAACAACTCGATAATGCCGATAACAATCAGTAATGTTCCAGCACCCATACCTAGTAAGCTGAAGTCACCCATCGCTGTCACGTTTTGTTGGAATGCTTCCGGGTTCAACCACGTTAAAGGATTCCATGCCACAAAGTCACTGGCAGAAAACAGTCCCAAACGCTTAACACCAGAAACCCATAACATGGGCGCTAAAAATAAACGAATCGCCAGCGGCGCAATAAAGTCAAAAATGCGCATCCATTCAAGGCTAAAAAAGCCGACGAGGTACTTCATGACAGGACTCCTTGGAAATTAAAAATACGACCGTAACCAGCGACTAACAACAATGAGCGTACCGGCTTATTAATTTGGGTCGTATTGTTACACAGGATGCAGGCTTAATCCAATGTGAATCAGGGTTCTGAGTAGCGGACACAGGCACGATCCGTCTCCCAAATCGTTAAACCACTGACGCGGATTCGTTCATTATTTAAACGAGCCGCCAAGGTTTGGAAGAAGTAACGTGCAATGTGTTCCGCCGTGGGATTGATCTCACGGAATGGCTCAAGGTCATTCAAGTATTCATGATCCAGCTCTTCTGCAATCGCTCGCACTTCGCGTTTGATCACCTTAAAGTCAATCGCCATACCGATGTCATCCAGCACAGTCGCTTCGACTTCTGCTTCGATTTTCCAGTTATGACCGTGCATGCGGCTGCACGCACCAGGGTAGCCGCGCAATGTATGCGCGGAAGCAAAATCAGCAAGAACTTTGAGTGTATACAGAGCCATGACAAGTAATCAGCGTAAACTGGCGGATGATAGTGAAGGTGCTGAATATACGCAAGATTTACCTGCCTTGCTAGTACGCACACGATTCACAATGCCTTGCGCATCCAAACCACAAGCAGCTAACTGCTCTTCACGTTGCGCGTGCTCAATGTAAGTATCTGGCAAACCTAAATTAATCACCGATACTGGCAATTCTGCGGCGTGCAAATATTCATTCACCGCACTACCCGCCCCCCCCATCACTGCGTTATCTTCAATGGTCACCAGCAGATCATGAGTTTTTGCCAGCTCACGCAGCATAGCTTCATCCAACGGCTTCACGAAGCGCATATTAACTAAGGTTGCATCCAGCTCTTCCGCCGCTTCTTGCGCTGCGGTCAATAATGACCCAAATAACAGCAGAGCGATGGAATGCCCAGACCGCAATTTCAAGGCCTTACCAATAGGGATCGCGTGCATTGCCGCATCCGGTTCAACGCCAATTCCCTTACCACGCGGATAACGTACAGCAGTCGGTTGCTCCTGCAAAAAGGCGGTATACAACATTTGGCGGCATTCATCTTCATCTGCGGGTGCCATAACAATCATGTTGGGAATGCAGCGCAGGTAAGAAAGATCGTAGTTCCCCGAGTGCGTCGGCCCATCCGCGCCCACTAATCCAGCACGGTCAATCGCAAACACCACGGGTAGATTTTGAATCGCCACATCATGCAGTAGTTGATCGTAAGCACGCTGTAAAAAGGTAGAATAAATCGCCACCACAGGTTTTAAACCTTCACACGCCAACCCAGCCGCCAACGTCACTGCGTGTTGTTCGGCAATCCCTACGTCGAAATAACGTTCAGGGAAACGCTCAGAAAACGCCACTAAACCCGAACCTTCGCGCATAGCAGGCGTAATACCGACCAAACGTGGGTCACGTTCCGCCATGTCACACAACCACTGCCCAAATACTTGGGTGTAAGTCGGGGTGGATTTCTTCCCACTACTCACCAACCCCGTTTGCAGATTGAACGGTGTTACGCCGTGATAAGTACAGGGGTCTTCTTCGGCAGGCTCATAACCTTTACCTTTTTTGGTAATGACATGCAATAAACGTGGACCTTTGATTTGCTGCAAATTGCGCAAAACATGTACCAGTTCTTGCACATCATGCCCATCGATCGGGCCGTAATATTTAAAGCCCATTTCCTCGAAGAATGTACCGGGCAATACCATGCCTTTCATGTGTTCTTCAGTCAGTTTGACCAGCTTGGACAGGGATTTACTGTGGGATAAAGCCTTCTTACCCCCCTCACGCATGGTGGAATACATCCGCCCCGACAGTAAATGTGTCAGGTATTTGCGCAATGCCCCCACATTAGGCGAAATCGACATTTCATTATCATTCAACACCACCAATAAGTTAGCATCCAAATCACCCGCGTGATTTAAAGCCTCATACGCCATACCTGCGGTCATTGCCCCATCACCGATCACCGCAATCGCTTGCGAATCTTCCCCTTTTTGGCGAGCAGCTAATGCCATGCCTAACGCCGCGCTGATGGACGTACTGGAATGCCCCACACCAAACGTATCGTATTCGCTTTCACAACGTTTGGGGAAACCAGACAAACCATCCTTCTGGCGAATGGTATTCATACGCTCACGCCGTCCGGTCAATACCTTATGTGGGTATGCCTGATGCCCTACATCCCATACCAGACGATCATCGGGCGTGTTAAACACATAATGCAAGGCGACGGTCAGTTCCACTGTGCCTAAATTTGAAGAGAAATGCCCGCCGCCTCTCGATACGGAATCCAATAAAAAAGTACGCAATTCCTCACACACTGTTGGCAATGCTTCTAAGTCCAAGCAACGCAAATCAGCCGGAGAATGAATAGAATCAAGCACTTGGTATTACCCCTAGCGTAAGAATGCTGAAATGATATAACGCTTTCGCCACTTAGCCGAATAGACCATTTGGCATACCCCTAACGTAAGCGTTTCACCGTAAATTCGGCAATTTCGCGCAACAAATCTGCGGATTCGCCGAATCCCGCTAATGCTGCCACAGCCTCGTCATGCAAATCTTGCAGTTTAGCTTTTGCAGCCGCCATACCGATGATAGAAGGATACGTCGGCTTGCCAGCGGCAGCATCTGCCCCACGGGTCTTACCCAGCGTTTGCGTATCGCTTTCCACATCCAGAATGTCGTCTTGCACCTGAAACGCTAACCCCACACATTTGGCAAAACGATCCAGTTGGCGTAATTGTTCCACAGAAATACCTTCTGCGGCATAAGCTGCCAACAAGACACTGGCACGAATCAATGCACCCGTTTTATGAATGTGCATGATCTCTAATTCTAGCTCAGTCAGTTCCTTTCCAACTGCGCCCAAATCAATCGCCTGTCCTGCCACCATGCCCCGCGAACCTGCTGCTTGCCCAAGCTGGTCAATCATGCGCAAGCGTTGTGCTGGTAAAACGTCAAGCTGCGGGTGTGCTGCCAGTAATTGAAACGCCAATGCCTGCAAAGCATCACCCACTAAAATTGCGGTCGCCTCATCATAAGCCTTATGGCAGGTGGGCTTACCTCGGCGTAGATCATCATCATCCATTGCAGGCAAATCATCATGCACCAACGAATAAACGTGAATCAACTCCAAAGCAGCAGCGGGAATATCCAATTTGTCTGGTGCAATCCCCAACGCCTCCCCCGTCGCATAGACCAATAACGGGCGCATTCGCTTCCCACCATTTAACACAGAATAACGCATAGCATCGTGTAAATGCGCAGGATTCGTTGCAGCAGATGGCAAAACGACCTCCAAGACAGATTCAATACGCTCTTGCCATGCTTGTAAACGTGTCTGTACATTCAACATTAAGTATCTCCCAGTTCGGGAAAATCGCTGGTTTGCCCATCTGCACTTACTGACTTCACCCGTTGTTCTGCGGCTTTCAAAGCCGCTTGACATAAACGCGTCAACTGAACCCCGCGCTCAAATTCTTTTAAGGAAGCATCCAGCGATAGCTCACCGTTTTCCATGCGTTGCACGAGTGCTTCAAGTTCTGCCATCGCTGTTTCAAAATCTGGCTGTGGCACGGCCTCTGCTGCCTGCTTTCTAGGCATTTTATTAATCCCGCCAATTTAAGTAGCAAATAGGTTAGTAAACCGTAACTTGACTTCAGGGGCAAGACTCCATTACTGCTTTATCGCCGAAAGCGGCAGAAATTACGCTTAAGGCATACAGCATAAGGATTCATGTTATGCTGATAAACACCATTTTAGGGAATTTTTTAAGGGAGTGCATTCCAAATGCCAGCATCCGCTCGCTCACTGGCTGCTTACGGCTTTTGCCTTAGCTTACTGATAGGCTCATCAGTACAGGCAGGAGAAGCCATCATCACAGCCCAACCCACCTCACCCATAAACAGTATACCCACTACAACGGTAGCTCCCCCAACACAACCACCTGTACCATTACCCGCACAAGTGGCGCGCGCCACTTTCACCACAGGGCTTGCAGCGCGTGAACCGATTAATCAGGTATCGCACATCAACGCAGGGCAAACCGTTTACTATTTCACCGAGCTTACAGGTTTACAAGGCCACGTTGTCACCCATCGCTGGGAATACAACGGTCAGTTCCAACTCGGTATGCAATTCCCTGTAGGTGGCGAACGTTGGCGTGTACAATCCAGTAAGAGCATTACGCCAAACATGGTTGGTACATGGTCTGTTACTGTTATCAATGATAATGGACAAATACTGCGTCAGGACACTTTAAGCGTCGATTCGGCTGCCACACCAGTGCCAACACCGACACCCCTCACGCCACCTCCTTTACCGGATACAGGCATTCCCGCACTACCTGTGGTGCAACCTGCTCCCCATGCAACGCCCCCTGACACCAAAGCAACATCTCAGCCCACATCACCAATCATTCCAGCACCTGCTGAACCACTGACAAGCATTCCACCCGAACAACAAAAAGCTCCGGCACACCGCAATGTCGAAACCGATAAACAGGATACACCGCCGACAACGACCACAACAGACGAGAAAAAAACGCCGATTTGGGACAGCTTAAAACCTTAAATACGCCACACCTCAATATAGCAAACGGGCCTAACGCCCGTTCTGCTATGGTATTTTCCCGCTAGAGAAGTGTTATAAACTACACAGACTCAAGGTAAATGGCACATCTTGGCTAAACTGTTTACCTCGATCCGCCATCATATCAGCATTAACAAAGCGCAAAGTAAAACGTTGTTTTCCTGCACTAATCTCAGGGTAATAATCCACTTGCTCCAGCAAAGAGACACGCAACATGTGTGATGACTTGCGTCCTTCCAGCGTACATTGGAAAAATCCTTCTTTAGCAACGGCTTCGCGCGATTCCCCAAACTGACGAATGATACCCAGAATATCACGCACTGCATCATCAGCACTGAGATAAGGTGCTGCCCACTCGCGTAAGTCCGTTAAACGATTTTCCACAGGCTGTTCCTGCCAAAACTGGAACATGGGAATGTCAAAACCATTGATTCCGCCTGGTAAGGAAGCTCGTTGACGCAAGCTGTTAAAAAACACATGATTTTTTAAATGTTGCCCCAATTGCCCACGTTGCTGATATAAAATATCGCTGTGATAGTTAAGTTTTTCCAACCATGTATCCAGTTGCGCTGCGTCATCTTCATCTTGCCGTAACAACAAACGCATGGATTGTCCGATTCGGTCAATTTCTTTCAATAGCTCGCTTTTAACATCAACACGAGCCGAAAGATTGTAAAGGTCAAGTAACAATTGCAAGGCGACCACCGTATCTTCCGGCATCGGGTTAGCAATGTGATATCGAAACCGTCCCATCAATAATTCCAGCCGCAACAGCAAACGAATTTTTTCATTGAGCGGCTGTTCGTAAGTAATCATGTGACACCCAGAAATGCGACGAATGCTTTCGCCCAAAGGTTGCTGATAGATAGCCATATAGATATGTCAAAAGCTCAAGGGTATTCCCCTTATAGCAAAAAAACTCAGCCTTCCACAACTAAAGTCTTAGCCTGAGCTGAATATAACGCATGTAAACGCTCGATTTCCGTCTGTAATGCCGCAATAGTGGACTGATTTGCCAAAATATCGTCAGCCCATTGCAGGCGTTGCTCACGGTCAATTTGTGACTGCATGATGGATTGAATCACACTCACTTCGCTTCCATCACGCTGCTTTACTCGCTGCAATTGTTGTTCTGGCAAACAATCAACCACCAAAACCCGATCAAACAGGGTTTGGTAGCCTTTTTCAAACAACAATGGAATATCCACCAAGACATAGGCAGCAGTCTGACAGGCTGCCATACCATCCAAGATAGCGGCTTTAATGCGCGGATGCAGGATACTT
>CAZTUZ010000126.1:0-8204 GCA_964617055.1 uncultured Thiothrix sp. | reverse complement strand
GGCAGGGTTGCCGCTAGGGTGTGTATTCGGTGGCACAACCACGGGAATGGTGTCATTCATGGTCGGGTCAACGGCTGGGTCTAATGCCACACGCGGTATAATTGGCGTACTTGGTCGCACAACGCTGGCAGGTATTTGCACTTCATCACTTTCACTTGCAGCGACCAAATCGCGTGATAAGTCACCATCCACAATGCCGGATATTGCTCCAATTAAACGCGCACGAGTGTATTCTTTAATACGTCCGCTGAGGCTTTCACACAAACTATTGGCTAATAAGAAACGTTGTGTATTTTCCAATCGCCCTTGGAATAAAGTAAGCTGATTCAATGTTTTACCATACAGTACAAAATTCACCCCGGCGATGAATTGCACCATTACTCCCCCTACCGCGCTGACAATCGCGGCATTGCTATCCTGACTTAACATAAAAGCGATAGCGGCAAGGAAAAAGATCAAACCAATCACGCTAGCAACCAATGCCCACCGAAAACTGCGCGTGGCTTGAGAAAGCGATAAATCGTAAAATTTAGACAATAATTCAATTTGTGAGGCAGCGATTTCTTTTACGTCGCCCTCAGCGGCATCCGTGAGGCGTTTAATCGCGGGTTCGGCAGCTTCGGAAACCGCTTGTTGACGAATCATCCAAGCCACGGAAGTAGGATTTTCATTACTGTTCATTTCAGCAATCACTCTGGCGTATGATACCAACGATTATAAACCGAATGCGTTAGAAAAAGAGCAGGATTCTGTGACAGCCCTATTATCCATCTGTGATGTTTCCATCCACTTCCACACCACTGAAGGCATTATTACCGCAGTCAATGGCGTGAACCTGAACCTGCACGCGGGGCAAAGTTTAGCGGTTGTGGGCGAATCCGGCGCGGGCAAAAGCCAATTATTTCATGCCGTTATGGGATTATTACCACCGAATGCACGCACCACTGGCAGCGTACAATTTCAAGGCACGGAATTACTGCATCAACCTAACCGCGTATGGAATCGCTATCGTGGCAAACAAATGGCGATGATTTTCCAAGACCCGATGACCGCCTTAAATCCACTGCTAACCATTGGGCGACAATTAACCGAAGTGCTAGAAGTGCATCAAGGTTTAGCCGCGAAAACCGCGCGTTACCAAGCGATTGCCATGCTGGAACGGGTACGCATTCCCGATGCAGCCCGCCGCTACAGCAGTTACCCGCACGAATTATCCGGCGGAATGCGTCAGCGCGTCATGATTGCGATGGCATTATTGTGTGAACCCGCGCTATTAATTGCCGATGAACCCACCACCGCCTTGGATGTCACGGTGCAAACCGACATTATGCTGTTATTGCGCGATATTCAAACCACACAAGGCATGAGTTTGGTATTGATTACCCACGATTTGGCTTTAGCGGGCGGGTTATGTGATGATGTAGTGGTTATGCAGCAGGGGCAAGTGGTGGAAACGGGCGCGGTAGAAAGCCTTTTTTACCAACCACAGCACCCGTACACACAACAATTATTGGCAGCGGCGCGTCATTGATCTAACGCTTCGCGCAAGCCAAACGGGTCATTCGGATTGACCCAATCTTGGAATTGCTTATGGCGATCATGGTGCGTCAATTGATACACCTTGCCCAGCCAAGTGCTGTAAAACACCTTCGCCGTATCACGCCAACTATTGTGCAACATGGGCAGCAATAACTTTTCGGGAAATTCCGGCATGGGCTTGCCTTGCGCTTTCGCCGTCGCTTGCGCCATGCGGTATTCGTTCAAAATCGCTTTGGCTTTAGGGCGCAAATAGTTTTCGGGGAATGGTGGATAATCCGCTCGCACGCCCGTAAACCAGCGCGTGGCTTCGCGGCGGTATTCTTTCAGCAAACTGATTTGATCGTATTCGGGATGCCCTTGCAAAAACACCAAACGGAACAAATCAGGGCTAACCGCCATGTGTACACCCGCCTCGGGGCTTTCCACCAACACTTTCAAACCCACCGCTTCCAACGGTTCGCGGTCAATTTGGTTAAAGCGCGAATGCGGCACATCAAAGCGCGTATTCAAATCGTTCACCAGTGGATGTTCCGGCATGGTCACAGCGTGGCTATAAACACCCCAACGCTTGTAACCCAGCGGACGGCGACGAATCCCCCACAAATGCTGCACCAAGGCATGGCTCGCTAAACACGAAAACAGCGTGGAAGTCACATGCTGCTGCGCCCACGCGACCACATCGCACAAACCTTGCCAGAACGGTTCGTCTTCCAAGTTTTGCGCTAACGGATTCGCCCCCGTAATGATTAGCGCGTCCAAACCTTGTTGCTGCAAATCCTCAAACCGTTCGTAATAACGCGCAATGTGCGCTCGCGCTTGTTCACCACGCGGGATGGTATCCAACGTAAACGGATGCAAATGGAATTGTGCAATCAGGTTGGATTCGCCGACTAAACGGAAAAACTGCCGTTCGGTTGCCTCCAATGCAGCATCCGGCATCATATTCAAAAAACCAATGTGCAGTTCACGAATATCTTGCTGAAACGCATAATCAGCACTGAGGATCGTTTGCCCCTCATGGCGCAACCGCTCAAACGTCGGCAACGCAGTATGTGCAACTAACGGCATCGAATCATGACCCTCCCAAAACTTGCTGACACTACGGCACGTTTCGTGCAATCGCACGCTCAATTAGCGCGTTGAAATCATCCTCGCTACGCACTTGCGCCACTTCTTCGGAAGTCACGGTGTAACCGTAATCCCGCGCAATCGCCTCATAACGTGGAATGCGCGAATGGAATAAACGCGGGAAAATCCAGCGCGTAAATTCATCCGGCTGCATTTGTGCCGCGTATTCTAAACCTTGTTCCTGCAAATAAATCGCCAATTGTTCCTGCAAAAACTCAGGGCGGTAATACAACGGTTTCGGGTCACTCCGGGCACGGTCAATCAGCTTTTGCTCTTCGTCTTTGGTGGTGACTTTGATGTACAAAATCAAGGTGTGTTCCGCCAACAAATCAATCACTGCTGGCTCGTCGAGTTCGCACAAACTGCCACCCACATCATTCACAAAATGCGAATAACCGTAGATGAATTGCGCCTTGCGCACGAATTCTGGCACATCTTGCATCGCGGCAATTTCAGCTTCACGGTACAACGCCTGACGACGCACAAAATCATCCAACGGCACACCGCCCAATTCAGGGTTGCCCAATTTGCCCACGAATGACAATACTGGCCCTAAGTCTTCCACGCGGATATTATTGCGGATGTAAATCCAATCATTGCGCAGCAAATCGCGCAGGAACGGCACTTTCATTGCCTGTTCCTTGATTAAATCCATGATGTCCTCATCCAAATAGCGCGTACCAATGCGGTAATCGCCAGAATAATGAAACCAATCATGTTCGCGCAACATGCTCGACAAATGCGTTTTACCCACGCCGGACATGCCCAGCAAGGTTACTTTCTTATGTTCCCAATGACGGTATTGTTCAACGGTCAGACGCACACTTGATCTCCGTAGGTGGTTAGCCAATAGGTGGGTACTGTAGCACACACAATCCTCTACTCCTATTTCAGAACGTAGGCATTGCCACCCATGTCACCCCACTAAACCACACCAAACCCACCCCCGCTGGGGGTTTGCATGATAAACACGTCACCTGTTTGCATTTCGCACGAATCATTACCCTGTAATGCCAACCATTCGCCAGAGGCACGTTGCACGCGATTATTTCCGCATTCGCCTGCTTGACCACCCGCTGCACCACGCGGTGGATTAATGCGACTAGAAGAGAGTACCGTGACGGTCATGGGTTCGAGAAAACGTAAATGGCGCTCGACACCATCGCCGCCGCACCATTGCCCTTTCCCGCCCGACCCGTGACGAATGGCGAAGCGTTCGACCCGCACCGGAAAACGGCTTTCCAACACTTCGGGGTCGGTCATGCGCGTATTGGTCATGTGGGTTTGCACCGCGCTCGCGCCAGCAAAACCTGTTCCGGCGAAAAATCCCGCCCCCGCACCACCGCAAATCGTTTCGTAATTTTGGTAACGCGCATTACCGTAAACGAAATTGTTCATCGTGCCTTGCGAACCCGCCAACACGCCCAACGCGCCGTATAAGGCTTCGCTAATCGCTTGGCTGACTTCGGTATTACCCGCAATCACCGCCGCTGGGTAACACGGGTTAATCATCGAACCTTCCGGCACAATCAGGTGCAGCGGTTTCATGCAGCCTTCGTTGAGCGGAATATCCGCACCCACCAAGGTGCGAAACACATACAACACCACCGACCGGCACACCGCTAATGGCGCGTTATAATTGCCAGCGTCTTGCGGCGATGTACCCGTGAAATCAATGGTTGCTTCACGCTGCGCATGATTCACCCGAATCGCCACTTGAATGTGCGAACCGTTGTCCAAGTGGTAACAGAACGCTGCATCATTGAGCACATCAATCACGCGCCGCACGCTTTCTTCGGCATTGTCTTGCACATGCGCCATGTACGCTTGCACCACGTCCAAACCGAATTGTGCGGTCATATTGCGCAACTCTTTTACACCCGTGGCATTGGCAGCAACTTGTGCGGCTAAATCGGCGAGATTCTGTTCGATGTTACGGCACGGATACGGCGGCGATAACAGCAATGCGCGTGTTTCGGCTTCACGCCACACACCGCGTTCCACCAGTTTGAAATTGTCGATGACAATGCCTTCTTCGCGAATGTGACGGCTGTCCGGCGGGGTTGAACCAGGGGTTTTGCCACCAATATCGGCGTGATGCCCGCGTGCTGCCACCACGAAGAGCAATGTACCATCGTCGGCAAAAACGGGCGTTACCACCGTTACATCTGGCAAGTGCGTGCCGCCGTTGTAAGGGTTATTCATCATGAACACATCGCCCGCCGCCATTTGCCCCGCGTTCAACTGCAAAATGCTGCGCACGCTCGCGCCCATTGAACCCAAATGCACCGGAACGTGCGGCGCATTCGCCACCAAACCGCCAGCCGCATCAAAAATCGCACAGGAAAAGTCCAGTCGTTCCTTGATGTTCACCGAATGCGCGGTATTCGCCAAGGTCGCGCCCATTTGTTCGGCAATCGACATGAACAGGTTATTGAACACTTCCAACATTACCGGATCGGCTCGCGTACCAACGGCTTCTTGTCGCTGTAATGGCGTAGTGCGCGTCAAAATCAGATTGCTGCTGGCATCCATTCGCGCTTGCCAACCCGCTTCCACCACAATCGTGCTAGTGGGATGATGAATAACGGCGGGTCCGTGAATGATCTCATCAGTCATCGGCGGTGTTGTGCTCGTTAATGACACCGAGGTTGAACCAATCGCTTCGGACGACAGTAAATCCAAAATCAACGTGCCATTAGCAGGCACAAAGCCGTAACGGGCGTGATGTGCGGTGGCAAAATCGGCTTGCATTTGTGCTGGCGTGGTAAAGGCAATCGGGAAAGTTTGATCCGAACCGTGGTAACGCACATAAGCACGTTGTTCGAGGCGAATGTGATCAGCGGCAATGCCTTGTTGCAGCACTTCGGTGTGAGTAATGGCGTTCAATGCGCTGATAATGCTTTGTGCTTCGGTAAAATCGGCGAAGGTTTTGCCAAATTGCCGTTCACGCAATGCCCGAATATCCGCCAACCCCATGCCAAACGCGGACAATACACCCGCAAACGGATGCACAAAAATTCGCTGCATCCCCAACGCATCGGCAACCAAACAAGCGTGTTGCCCACCCGCGCCGCCAAAGCATTGCAAGGTGTATTGCGTGACATCGTAACCGCGCTGCACCGAGATTTTCTTAATCGCATTCGCCATGTTTTCCACCGCAATGCGCAAAAAACCTTCGGCAAGTGCTTCAATGGAACGCGGCGATTCGCCCGTTTCGGCGGCAATTTGCGCGGCGAGTGCAGTGAATTTTTCCCGCACAATCGCCACATCCAACGGCTGTTTACCGTCTGCACCAAACACTTGCGGGAAATGATCCGGCTGAATTTTCCCCAATAGCACATTGCAATCCGTCACGGTCAATGCACCGCCGCGCCGATAACAGGCAGGCCCCGGATTCGCCCCCGCGCTTTCGGGTCCGACGCGCATTCGCCCATTGGCAAAGCTTAAGATCGAACCGCCACCCGCCGCAACGGTGTGAATGCTCATCATCGGGGTACGCATCCGCACGCCTGCGACTTCGGTTTCCAACGAACGCTCGTATTCGCCTGCGAAATGGCACACATCGGTGGAGGTGCCACCCATATCAAAGCCGATTAACTTATCGAAACCTGCCGCCTGTGCGGTGCGTACCATGCCGACCACGCCACCCGCAGGCCCTGACAAAATCGCATCCTTGCCTTGGAACAAACTCGCATCGGTCAAACCGCCATGCGATTGCATGAACAATAACGTGGTATCCGCCTGCGCATTGCCCAGTTCAGTGCGTACTTGTTCAACATAACGCCGTAAAATCGGCGACAAATACGCATCCACCGCCGTGGTATCGGCGCGTGATACCAGCTTAATCAATGGGCTAACCGCGTGGCTCACCGACACTTGCGTAAAACCCACTTGCCGCGCCAATGCAGCAACACGCTGTTCGTGTTGGGGGAATTGATAACCGTGCAGTAAAGCAATCGCCACCGCCCGCCAACCTTGCGCAAATGCTGCCTGCAATGCTTGCAACGTCGCCGCTTCATCCAATGGCGTAATGACTTCACCGTTTGCCGCCAGACGTTCCGGCACTTCCGCCACGCGGTTGTAAAGCAATTCGGGAAGGACAATGTGCAGATCAAAAATGCGCGGACGATTCTGATAACCAATGCGCAGTAAATCGGCAAAACCTTGGGTAATCAATAACAGCGTTGGCTCGCCTTTGCGCTCCAATAACGCATTCGTTGCCACGGTTGTGCCCATTTTCACCGCTTTAATTGTGTGCGGGGGTAAAGCTTCGCCTGCCTGCAACCCCAATAACTCACGAATGCCCTGCACCGCCGCATCGGCATACTGTTCGGGATTTTCCGACAACAATTTATGGGTTAGTAAACCACCATCCGGCTGACGCGCCACAATATCCGTAAACGTACCGCCGCGATCCACCCAAAATTCCCACATACTGCCTCCTAGCGCATAAACCCGTGTTCGGCGAGGAAGGCTTCGGTCAAGCCGCTGGCTTTATGGCTGGGTTGAGCGGCTTTATCACCGAGTAATAAACGTTCGAGGTAACGGGCGATGACATCGACTTCGAGGTTGACCTTCGTACCGCTGTAATAGCTGCCCATAATGGTTTCTTGCAGGGTGTGCGGCACAATATTCAGTTCAAAAATGCTGCCGTCAATTTTATTCACGGTTAAACTCGTGCCGTCGACGGTAATCGAGCCTTTGTGGGCAATGTATTTCGCCAGTTCGTCGGGGGCTTTGACGCTAAAGCGTATCGAACGTGCGTCATCGTGGCGGCTAATGATTTCGCCCAAGCCGTCGACGTGACCGCTGACCAAATGCCCACCCAAGCGGGTTTGTAAGGTCAGGGCTTTTTCCAGATTGACTTTTGAGCCACGCGCCAAATTACCCAAACTGGTTAGGGACAAGGTTTCGCGCGACACATCGGCACTGAAACTGCTGCTGTCAAAAGCAATCGCGGTTAAACACACACCATTCACCGCAATGCTGTCGCCCAAAGCGACATCGCACATGTCCAATTTACCCGTGGCAATCGTCAGGCGCATGTCGCCGCCTTTGGGTTGCATATCGCGCAGCGTGCCAATTGCTTCAATAATGCCAGTGAACATGCGAAATCCTCTAAAGTGATGCGGCTAATCGTGCAGTAATGCGCCAGTCTTGCCCCACGGCGCGAATGTCAGTGATGTGTAAGGGCAAACGTTCGTCCATGCGCGTAAACGGCAGGTTGAATAAAGCGCGTGCATCCGAACCCATCAAATGCGGCGCGACGTACAAAACCAATTCATCGACCAAACCTTGTGCCATGAATGCCCCCGCCAGCGTCGCCCCTGCTTCCACATGCACTTCGGTGATGCCATCTTGCGCCAGTGCTTCTAACACCATTGGTAAAGCCAATTGTTTACCTGAAAAGCAACGAACTTGCACACCCAAGGCTTGCCATTGCGTGATTTTCGCGGTGTTGGTGCTGCAAGTATAAATCAGCAAGGTATCAGGCGATTCGAGCAGTTTTGCGGTCAGCGGTAGGCGTAATTGCG
>CAZTUZ010000125.1:0-8239 GCA_964617055.1 uncultured Thiothrix sp. | reverse complement strand
TGATTACCCAACCACCAACCCGATGCCAAATCGCAGGCAATACCAACACATTCAGCCCTGGGATTAACGCCAAAATCCCCATAAAGGGATGGCGATTAATCGATGTGACAATAACCACCAACCAACCAATCACAAATAATAAAACGCCTAACGCTAATACCGCTGGCAGTACATATTCCATTCTTTACCCCGTTAGTCTTCTAAATAAGTGTATCCAATCAGCCCTGCTTCGATTTCACGCAGTAGCATTTTTTGTCGTTCCACATTATCCACTGCTGCCGCCAATTTTTTACGGCATTGCGCCAGTAAATCTTTTGGCTCGAAGTGGATATAGCGTAGCAATTCGTCAATGGTATCGCCACGTTCTGGCTCAGATAAACGATAACCACCTTCGGGCAATAATTCGACATTAATCGAATCGGTATCACCAAACAGGTTGTGCAAATCGCCCAAAATTTCCTGATACGCACCGACCATAAAAATCCCTAGCAAATACTGTTCCCCTTTGCGTAAGGAATGCAACGACAGTGTGGATTCCAGCTTACCGTTTTCCACATAATGTTCCACAGTTCCATCCGAATCGCAGGTTAAATCCTGCATGGTCACGCGCCGATCTGGTGCTTCTTGCAAGCGATGCAGCGGCATAATCGGGAAGATTTGCTCAATCGCCCACGCATCTGGCATGGATTGGAACAGCGAGAAATTGCAGAAATATTTATCCGCCAATTTTTCCTGCAAACCTGTTTGAATTTCAGGGTCTAAATCCGCGAACAATTCCGGTTGACTCAACAGTTTACGGCAAATGGCGCGGTGAAATTCTTCCGCGCGTGCGCGTTGCCCCAAATCAATCGAACCGTGCGCGTACATGCCGTGCGCTTCATCCAACCAATACGCCGCATCGTGATAAATCTCCGACGGCGGCAATTGCTTACGATTATGATACAAACGGAATAAATTGTGCAAAATCATCGGATCATCGTCATCCGGTTCACGCAATGTCGGTTGGATTTCTGGCTGTTCAGGGTCAGTATCAATCACATTGGTGATTAACACCGCGTGGTGTGCAGTCATGCCGCGTCCCGATTCACTAATGAAATCCGGCAGTGGAATATCGTATTCTTCGCACACGTCAAACACGCTGCGCACGATGGTATTGGCGTATTCTTGCAAGCTGTAGTTGATCGAACAATCATTGCGCGAACGCGAACCGTCGTAATCCACACCCAAACCGCCGCCCACATCCACCACGCGAATGTTCGCGCCCAAACGGTGCAATTCCGCAAAATAACGGCTGGATTCGCGCATTCCGCGTTGAATGTCTTGAATATTGGCAATCTGCGAACCCATGTGGAAATGCAGCAGTTGCAGGCAATCCAATTTCCCTGCCGCTTGCAATTGCTCAATCATGTGCAAGGCTTGCGCGGCGGATAACCCGAATTTCGATTTTTCGCCGCCTGTGTTTTGCCATTTGCCTTTGCCCAAGGAATACAGCCGCACGCGAATCCCCAGCAACGGTTCAATGCCGAGTTTCTCCGCTTCTTCTAAGGTTTCCAGTAATTCCGACGGTTTTTCCACCACAATGTAAATGCGATGCCCCATTTGCCGCCCGATTAACGCCAAACGTAAATATTCGCGGTCTTTATAACCATTGCAAACAATCGTGCAACCCGCCGGAGCAGTACCCAAGACCGCCATCAGCTCCGGTTTACTGCCCGCTTCCAAACCGACCTGCGCCCCACCGCCTTTGACGATTTCGTGTACAACGCTGCGCTGCTGATTCACCTTAATCGGGTAAATCGCAGTGTAATGGCTGCTTTGCCCACAATCGGCAATCGCTTTGTTGAACGCTGCCTGCAAACGTTGCACACGGTCATGCAGCACGTTCACAAATCGCACCAATAACGGGAAACGCATCCCATCTTCTTCATGCACTCGCATGGCTAAAGCGTGCAAATCCACCTGCCGCGACGGATTCCCCGGCAACTGCATGGCAACATTGCCCGCTGCATTAATGTCGAAATAGCCATCGCCCCAATGCTGAATGTTATACAGGCGACGCGCTGCTTCCAGATTCCAAGATTTGATCGAGTACATTTAACTGTTCCTGCTGCACGAAAGTGGCACATTTTCAAGGTGTGCAGGATACTCGAAGCAGGAGGGAATGGAAAATGCTCTAGCCGATTAACACCATGCTATTGGATCATCACGTTATGGGTAATGGGCTGGATATTTGCCAATAAAAAGCTGAGTTTGGTGCGAATTTTCATTTCAAAAAGTTCGATTTCGAGTGGAATACGCTCCTGTGGCATTTGCAAACCGGATTTGCCCGCGTAAAACACCACATTCCCACCAGGTACATAACAGGCGCGAATGTCTTGGAAATACTGTTTCATGAAGCGTAAGAACGTGCTATCCACGGCAGGAGCTTCATGACAATTGATGACCAACCAACCCTTTTCGCTCAGTACACGGTGGCTTTCTTGGAAGAACTTTTTCTGCATTTGGTACGGATCAGCACGCAGGGAATGATACATATCCGCGACAATCAAATCCGTAGAAGCATCCGCCTGTTGCGTCATGTAATGCCGTCCGTCATCCACGGTGATTTGAATATTAGACGCTTGTGGGAGTCCAAAATAATCGTGGGCAATTTCCACCACCGCAGCGCGTAATTCCACGACCTGAATCTGAAAACGTGCATCAATTAAATGTGCAGCGCGTAATAAACAGCCGCCCCCTAAACCCAATAAAGTAATGTGCTCAGGCTGACTAAACACAATGCCCAATAACATGGCGCGGGTATAATCGTGCACCAATTCATTAGGCGCGTACAAATCCATACGACTTTGCTCGTATACCGAATTGAACGATAAAACGCGTTGCCCTTCGTGGTCAATGACTTGAATTTTCCCCCACCTGTCTTGGCATTGATGCCGCAAAACCTCGCTAGGAAACAGAAAAAATGGGTTTGCATTCCGGTATTTTTTAGCCAATAACAGGGCGGATTGCTTTAATGTATCTTTAAACCGACGCGGCTGAGTCATAAGAGAAAATGCTTATGCAGTGAAGACCGCTATCATTATAGGTGAATACACCCAAGACATGCGGTCGTCCTAACCGTTATTACCCCATTTCGGCTTGAAAAACGTCATTTATCTGTGGGAAGCGTTCATTTGCATTATCACACAATAACCCATGCTTATTAATGGCAATAACCGGAGCTTAAACCTATGAATAAATTAAGTTTTTTGCGCAGGTGCGCGTTTTTAATGCTGTTATTATATTCGTGGCAAAGCCATGCCACATGGCAAGCTACCAACCCCGGCGGTGGCGGAGCAATGAACTCCCCCGTGATTACCAACAATGGTTATTGGGTGGTAGGAACTGACCTCGGTGGGTTATACCTCTCAAAAAATCAAGGCACAAGCTGGACGGCAGTCGGTGCAACCCAAGGTTTAACCGCTACCCACGTCGCATCGTTAGCGGTACATCCCAACAAATTACTGATCGGCGCGGACGGCGGTTTATTCGTGGGTAATGCGGACGGCACAGCCATCAGCCGGAAATACGGCAGTGGTTATGTGTCAGCAGTGACAGTTGCTGCGAATCCAAACATTATTTATGCGGCGGTGCATCCAGCATGGGATAAGTTGAACCCCATCATTATTCGTTCCAACGATGCAGGGCAAACGTGGCGCAAAGTCAGCACGAACTTGCCTGCGAATTTGTTCGTGTTAGGAATGCGAGCGCATCCGGTGGATGCTAACGCTGTGTGGGTCATCACGGGCATTTCGCGTGCTGCCAATGAAAGTGACAAAGTAGCCAAATCCCCCGCGCAAGCTTGGTTAAGCATTGACGGCGGTGCAACGTGGACAAGGCGTGATCCCATACAAGGTGAGGTGGTGGATATTGCTTACGCACAAGATGCCAACAACCTGAACCGCATGTACCTCACCACCGAACTCAATGGCGTGGGACGCATTTACACATCGCCCGACACGGGTTATTCATGGAAACGTTTAACGCCCGCTAATGCACCGAGCGAAGGCATAACAGGGGTCATTCTTGCCAATCAAGCGACCCCGAATCACCTACGCTTGTTGGATACACGCGGTAATCCCACACGCTTTTGGGAAAGCAAAAATGCAGGTAGTACATGGGTTTACCATACCAACACCGTCACGGGTGGCTGGTCTGGCGCGGATGAAACGTGGGGGATGGGCAATAGTTATCAGGGCATACCGCAAACCATTGGTTATCGTCCTGACCAACCCAATACCGTTCTATGGGTGAATAATCAATTCACTTTCAAAAGTTTGAACGGTGGGCAAACATGGAGCGATGCCGTCAGCATAGCTTATGCGGATGGTTCGTGGTCTAGCCGTCGCTTGGATAACGTTGTGCCATTTCTGGTCGAACCCAGCAAAGCCAATAGCAATCTGGTGTACGCAGGTTACATGGATTTAGGTTGGTGGCGTTCCGACAATGGCGGCGCGACGTGGAAAAGCCTGAACAAAATGAACTTCTCCCATAACTGGCAAGGCAACGGTGGCAATACCATGAGCATTATTGCCGACCCCGTGCGGGAAAACGTGGTGTGGGCGCAAGTCGCAGGCGATTTGGACAATGGAGACGCTACCAACAATGAACCCGTGCATTTGGTCAAAAGTTTGGACAAAGGCGAAACATGGGCAGAACTCAGCAGTGGTTTACCCGCCAGTCCTAAACACATTGAAGGTTTAGCCCTAGCAGACGATAGCGCAACGTATAACCGTTGGTTGTATGTGGTGGTTGATGGCGATGTTTTCCTCAGTGAAAACGACGGCACAAGCTGGAAAAAAGTATTGGATTGCAATACCTGTTTCAACGTGGCGTACACCCAAGCGGGCGTATTCGCCCTGAGTCCAGCAGGTGTATGGCGTTCGTGGGAAGGTGGACGCGCCAATACTTGGGCAAAAATGAGTCTACCCAGCGGCATGACGAGCGGCTGGACAACAACACTGCATTGGTTCTATGACGCTTGGCATTACAATGGCGTGGTTGATATTGCCACCAAAGGCAAAAACGACATTTGGCTGGCGGTCAAAGGCAGTAGTAAGGGCTTGTATTATTCCGGCAATTCAGGGATGACATGGACACAGGTTTACAATAATCCTTATGTCCGCACCGTGGCAGTTGACCCCATCAATGGGCACGTATTATTGGGCAGTAGTTCCAACGGCTTAAGTGCGCCGGGTTATGCCAGTGAAAGTAAAGGTGTGATGGTTCATGCTAATGGACGCAGCGCGACGGGCTGGACAGCCTTAAACAGCGGCTTAGTGTTCCCCTTCGCCACCAACATTAGCATTTCTGCTACGGGCAAACGCTGGGTGAACTCACCAGGGCAAGGTGTTTTACGCTGGCAATAATCCCGCACACCATCCTGACAGTTTGGCAAGAAACCAGTGCCGTTTATGCCTAAATAACTCCCCCCGCCATCACGACGGGGGTACAAAGGAGTCAAGGTATGGTCAGGCGGCTTATTGTTGTTAGATGATTATGCCTGCTCTCTACCTCTTGGGGCTTGCTGGTAAATTAGGTTGTCAGCCTTTGGTTTTTATTATTATTTCCCTGTTATTATTTGCAACTTTCCTTGTTTTTCAAAATGCTAAACTCGTTTATTCATTAAGCGAGTTTCCAGTGCCATGCGCCTTTGAGTAATTCCCCCCGCCATCACGACGGGGGTACAAAGGAGTCAAGGTATGGTCAGGCGGCTTATTGTTGTTAGATGATTATGCCTGCTCTCTACCTCTTGGGGCTTGCTGGTAAATTAGGTTGTTAGCCTTGGTTTTTATTGTTATTTCCGTGTTTTTGTTATTGACTGTTCCATGTTCTGACGTAATAGATATAGCAATCGCCGTGCCAAGTGCCAAACCCTTCACCAAACTCAATAAAATCAAATAGATAATGATAATTTTTATTTATGATTGGCAATAAGCCTGTCAGAAAGTGACAGGGCACGAGCTGCAAACTGGCAAGCAGTGACAAACTGTCAGTTCAACCCCTGACCAACGGTAGTGACACACTGTCAGCCGCAGAAAACTGTTACACTAACCGCTCGATTGGCATTACGAATACAGCATCTAACACCATGACCAGCAGTAAACCCCTCGTCCTTGTCGACGGTTCATCGTATTTATTCCGCGCATTTCACGCTTTACCACCATTGACCAATTCGCACGGCGAACCGACGGGCGCAATGCACGGCGTATTGAACATGCTCGACAAGTTACGCAAGGATTACGCCCCCGAACACATGGCGGTGGTGTTTGACGCAGCGGGTAAAACCTTCCGCGACGACTTGTACCCCTTATACAAAGCCAATCGCCCCCCGATGCCGGACGATTTACGCGGGCAAATCGAACCGTTGCTAGCGATTATTCGCGCACAAGGCTACCCGCTATTGATCGTGGAAGGTGTGGAAGCCGATGACGTAATCGGCACATTGGCGCGGGAATACGCTGGCAAGGTGATTATTTCCACGGGCGACAAAGACATGGCGCAACTGGTCGATGAGCGCGTGCATTTGATCAACACCATGTCCGGTTTGTATTCCGACCCCGCTGGCGTGCTGGAAAAATTCGGTGTGCTGCCGGAACGCATCCGCGACTACCTCGCGCTGATTGGCGATACTGTGGATAACGTCCCCGGTGTGGCAAAAGTCGGCCCCAAAACGGCAGTGAAATGGCTGGATGAATACGGTTCGTTGCACAACATTATCGAACGTGCGGCGGAGTTCAAAGGCAAAATTGGCGATAACTTGCGCGAAGCCGTGGCACATTTGCCGCTGTCTTACGATCTTGTCACGATCAAATGCGATGTCGCGCTCGACATTACCCCCGAAACGCTCGCCTTTAACCCGCCCGACACCGCGACATTACGCGAACTGTACCAACGCTATGAATTTCGTACCCGCTTGGCAGCGTTGGGGGAAGCACCCGCAGCAACCGTGGTGGATGTCATGCCGATTTCCCCTACTCCCTCGTCCCCCACTTACCAAACCATTCTTACCCAAGCGGAACTCGATGCGTGGTTAGTGCGTTTGCAAGCCGCTGGGGAATTTGCGTTTGATACCGAAACCACCAGTTTGGATTACATGCAAGCGCAAATCGTTGGCGTGTCGTTTGCCATTCACACGGGGGAAGCGGCGTATGTGCCGTTGGCGCACGATTACTTGGGCGCACCGCCGCAGCTCAACCGCGAGGCAGTCTTGGCGCAACTCCAACCGCTATTGGAAAACCCGTCCTTGCGCAAAATCGGGCAAAACCTCAAATACGACCGCAGCGTGTTGCTCAATCACAGTATTGAATTGCGCGGCATTGCCCACGACACCATGCTCGAATCCTATGTGCTCGATTCCACCGCCAGCCGCCACGATTTCGATACGCTGTGCGAAAAGCACCTGAATCACCACACGATCCAGTTTGAAAACATTGCAGGCAAAGGCAAACACCAACTGACCTTCAACCAAGTCGCGCTCGAACAAGCTACCCCGTATGCGGCGGAAGATGCCGATTACACTTTACGCCTGCACCAACACTTTTGGGCGCAATTACAAGCGTTAGATGCGCAGCGTCAACTCTACGAAGCCGTGGAAATACCACTAATCAGCGTACTTTCCACCATCGAGCGCAATGGCGTGAAAGTCGATGCGGTCATGCTCGCGCAACACAGCCGCGAACTCGAAACACGGATGCAAACGGTGATGGAACAAGCCTACGCCGCTGCCGGACAAGCGTTTAATCTCGCATCCCCCAAGCAATTGGGCGAAATCCTGTTCGACAAACTTGGCTTGCCCGTGACGCGCAAAACCCCCAAAGGGCAACCGTCCACCGCTGAAGATGTGTTGGAAGAACTCGCCGAGATGGGGCATGAACTCCCCACGTTAATCCTGCAACATCGTGGTTTGGCGAAGCTCAAATCGACTTACACCGACAAATTACCGCAGCAAATCGACCCGCACACGGGGCGCGTCCACACGTCTTACCATCAAGCGGTGGCTTCCACCGGACGGCTGTCATCGACTGACCCGAATTTGCAGAACATTCCGGTGCGTAATGAAGAAGGGCGACGCATTCGCCAAGCGTTTATTGCCGATGCGGGTTGCAAGCTGCTGGCGGCGGATTATTCGCAAATCGAACTGCGCATTATGGCGCATTTATCCGGCGATCAAGATCGGAAGAGCACACGTCTGAACTCC
>CAZTUZ010000124.1:0-8289 GCA_964617055.1 uncultured Thiothrix sp. | reverse complement strand
AATGCGCGTGATTTCGTAATGCGGGGTATCCAAATAGGGGTTAGGGATCACGGTTAATTCGATGCAGCGGCGTGCTTGAATGTCCGCCAATGCCTGACGTTTTTCATTCAGTAGGAAGGATGCAATGGCAATAGGAACTTGCGCAATGACCTTGCCTGTCATTTCCTTCATGGCCTCCTCTTCCATCAAACGCAACACGGAAAGCGCCAGAGAGTCAGTGCTGCGAATGTGTCCTTGCCCAGTACAACGTGGGCAGACGATTTGGCTGGATTCGCCTAATGACGGGCGTAAGCGTTGGCGTGACATTTCTAGTAAGCCAAAGCGGGAAATGCGTCCGACTTGTACGCGAGCGCGGTCGAGTTTCATGGCATCGCGCAGGCGTTTTTCCACTTCGCGTTGGTGTTTGCTGGGTAGCATGTCGATGAAGTCGATCACGATCAAGCCGCCCAAATCGCGCAAACGTAACTGGCGTGCAATTTCATCCGCCGCTTCGAGGTTGGTATTCAGCGCGGTTTCTTCAATGTCTTGACCTTTGGTCGCGCGCGCTGAGTTAATGTCGATGGAAACCAGTGCTTCGGTATGGTCAATCACAATCGCGCCGCCAGAGGGCAGGGCAACCGTGCGTTGATACGCGGTTTCGATTTGGTTTTCGACTTGGAAACGGCTAAACAGTGGCGTGCCATCAGTGTAATGTTTCAACTTACGCAGGTTTTGTGGCATGACTGCCTGCATAAAATCCCGCGCTTGTTGGTAAACTTTGGGATCATCAATAACGATTTCGCCAATGTCACGGCGGAAGTAATCGCGCAACGCACGGATAATGACATTGCTTTCCTGATACAGCAGTACCGGACCTTTGTGCTGTTGGTAGGCTTGTTGAATCGCGCCCCACAAGGTTTTGAGGTAATCCAAGTCCCAAGAGAGTTCGTCAGCCTCACGGTCAATACCCGCTGTGCGCACGATCACGCCCATGTTGTCAGGAATGTCTAACTCGTTCAGCGTTTGTTTGATCTGCTGACGATCTTCGCCTTCGATACGACGCGACACACCACCCGCTTTGGGGTTATTCGGCATTAAGACCAAATAACGTCCAGCAAGACTGAGGTAAGTGGTTAAAGCCGCGCCTTTGTTGCCACGCTCTTCTTTGTCAACCTGCACAAGGACTTCTTGCCCTTCGCGCAGCATGTCTTTGACGTTCGGGCGACCATTGGTTTTCGCGTCTGGATGATAATACTCAGGCGCAACCTCGCGAAATGACAAAAAGCCATGACGTTGTGCGCCGTAATTGACGAATGCTGCTTCTAAACTTGGCTCAATACGAGTGATGATGCCTTTGTAAATGTTAGCTTTTTTTTGCGCTCGAAAGGGATGTTCAATGTCAAGGTCATACAAACGTTGACCATCGACCATCGCAACACGGATTTCTTCCGGTTGGGTTGCATTAATTAGAATACGTTTCATGTACTACACAAGCCTTGTCATGCAGTACTCGTTACCTGTTTGTTTTACAGGTGGAATCCAGATTAAAATCGTTCTATGAATATCAAATAGTTAGACTATTGCAATGGCAGTCTAACTGTAAAAAATCCATTATCCACCTGTTTGAAGAATCGTTCGGTTGTCACGGATCATGTCTTGGCATAGCCGTAAATCGGCGGGTGCATGGGCGTTATAAACCGCTGGCGCATTCTTGTAACAGACATCAGCAACAAGTATCTGCTGTTAATGTCGAACCTGTTCGCCGCAGTATTAGCAAATTACTAGGTGTCGGTCGTACAGGGGTTGTCGCTATTTGGGTGTGGGACTTTTGCTTTTCGTCTTGTTCACCCTACCACAAATTCGTACACAGGCGGGTTAGCCAATGGAATTTGTGATTGAATCACTAAGGCGCGGGTCATATCATCTCGTTTTTGATTGAACCCGTCTTGTCAGGTGGAGTGCACCTGCATTTGCCCACAGCGAATATATCAATTCGGTTAATCATATTCAATTTAGATTTCAGACAAACTCGGTACGTTTTTTATTTATGACAGTCCAATATCACACGGTTACGGAGCACGAAGCAGGGCAACGTGTTGACAACTTCCTGATTCGCCATTTAAAGCAAGTGCCCAAAAGCGCGATTTACCGCATTCTGCGCAAGGGTGAAGTGCGTGTGGATAAAAAACGTGTCAAGCCAGAAAAGAAGTTGGTGCTTGGCGAAATAGTGCGCATTCCACCCGTGAAGTTGGAATCGGAATTGCATTCTGCTGATCAACCTGCGGTAGCTTCTGAGAACTTATTGGCGGTATTGGAAGCTGCTGTATTGCGCGAAGATGAGCAATTAATCTTCATTAACAAACCTGCTGGTTTGCCTGTGCATGGCGGTAGTGGGCATAAATTAGGCTTGATCGAAGCGTTCCGCCAGTTACGCCCCAACTTGCCGTATGTTGAACTAGCGCATCGCATTGACCGCGATACCAGTGGCGTGGTGATTTTAGCCAAGTCACGCCAAGCCTTGACCGAACTGCATGAACTGTTTCGCGATGGCAATATCGACAAGCGTTATCTGGCACTGGTGGCGGGAAAATGGACACACGGACGTAAACACGTCACCATGACCTTGGGCAAAGAAGAGGGTAAACGCCAGAAAGTGCAAGTCATGGATGAAGGTAAAGAATCAGAGACGATTTTTAGCCCAGTCAAAAATTTACGCGGTGCATCGTTGGTAGAAGCGCAAATCTTAACCGGACGGATGCACCAAATCCGTGTGCAGTTGCAAAACTTAGGGCATCCGATCCTAGGCGACGAACGTTATGGTGATTTCGCGCTCAACCGCGAGTTTCGTGCCAAAGGTGTAAAGCGTTTGTTCTTGCACTCGGCGAATGTCAATTTTGTGTTGCACCTAACGGGGCGGCGTTATGTGGTGGAAGCCCCTTTACCCGACGAATTAAAAACAGTGGTAGCCAATTTACGATGAGCGTTCAACGACCTTACAACATCCTGATCTTTGATTGGGATGGCACTTTAATGGATTCTGCCGCGCACATTACCGCTTGTATGCGTAATGCGATTGCCCATGCGGGGGCTGATTTTCGTACTGATGCGCAAATCCGCCATATTATCGGTTTGGGTTTGGAAGAGGCTGTGCAGCAGTTATTGCCAGAAGCTAGTGCTGCCGTTGTGCGGCGCGTGGTGGAGGAATACCGCCAAGAGTTTCTGTTTCGCACCAGTCATGCCAGCGAATTGTTTGCCGGAGCGCGTGAAACGCTCGCTGAGTTACAAGCGCAAGGGTATTACTTGGCGGTGGCGACGGGTAAATCGCGCCGTGGTTTGGATAAAGTGCTGGCTGAAACAGGGCTGGCAGATGTGTTTACGATTACACGCTGTGCGGATGAAACACATTCCAAACCACACCCATTAATGCTGGAAGAAATTCTCACCGATTTGGATGCAAAACCTAGTGACGCATTAATGATTGGTGATAGCGAGTATGACCTATTAATGGCACGCAATATTCAAATGGATGCCTTAGCCGTTAGTTATGGCGTGCATTCGTTGCCGCATTTATTGCAGTATCAACCACAAGGTTATGTGGATGATGTTGCTCATATTCCCAATTGGTTAGCCCAACATTTAAAATAAGGTAAACATGGCATGAGTCAAGAAGACACCCAAGCAATCCAAGCTCTTAAAGATATTGCAATGGAAGGCATTAAAGAACAACGCCGAGCGCGGCGTTGGGGCATTTTCTTTAAGTTATTTTTTGTGGTGTATGCGTTAATTGCATTATTGGCAGTTTTAGGTACAGGTTCATCCAAAGAAAAATTGAATACAGCAACCGAAATCACGGCAGTCGTGGATTTTAACGGTGTCATTATGGATGGCGGCGAAATCAATGCTGAAACCATTTTACCCAGTTTGAAAGACGCATTTGAGAATGAAAAAACCAAAGGTGTGCTATTGCGCATTAATAGCCCTGGCGGCAGCCCTGTGCAGGCGGGTTTGATTAATGATGAAATCCGTCGTTTAAAGGCTTTGCACAAAGACATTCCCGTTTATGCGGTGGTTTCGGATATTTGTGCTTCGGGTGGTTATTATATTGCAGTCGCTGCCGATAAAATCTATGCCGATAAAGCCAGTATCGTTGGGTCAATTGGTGTGCGCATGGATAACTTTGGTTTGGTTGGTTTGATGGAAAAACTCGGTGTGCAACGTCGCTTATATACCGCAGGGGCAAATAAAGGCATGTTAGACCCGTTTTTACCTGAAAATCCTGCACAAGTTCAACACGTCCAAACCATGTTAAATACCACACACCAGCAATTCATTAACGTGGTGAAACAAGGGCGTGGTGATCGTTTGCAAAATAATCCTGATATTTTCTCTGGTTTATTCTGGACGGGAGAAGAAGCATTAAAGTTAGGTTTGATTGATGCGTTAGGTAGTGATGCTTATGTCGCCCGCGATATTATCAAGGCTGAAGAAATGGTGAATTTCACCAGCGAAAAGGATATTTTTGAGCGACTCAGCGAGAAAGTCGAAACATCTGTTAGTACCACGCTACGTTCTTTGGTTGCCGAAACCGCCTCCCCGCGTTCTGTATTGTATTAAGGATGCGGCAGCATGACGTATACGACGATTGATTTATTCGCGGGTATTGGCGGAATGCGTTTGGGGTTTGCCGCGCACGGTTGTCAGAACGTATTTTCGTCGGAATGGGACAGCTACGCGCAGAAAATGTATGCGGCTAATTTCGGGGAAATGCCATTCGGTGATATTAATGGCATTGAACCCGCGCAAATTCCTGACCACGATATTTTGCTGGCGGGGTTTCCCTGCCAGCCGTTCAGTATTGCTGGGAAGGGATTGGGGTTTGCTGATACTCGTGGCACGTTGTTTTTTAATATCGAAAGCATTTTGGCGGTGAAACGTCCGCGTGCTTTTTTATTGGAAAATGTCAAGCGTTTGACAACTCACGACGATGGCAGAACTTTTCAAGTCATTTTAGAACGTTTAGCGCAGTTGGGTTATCGTGTCTATCACAAGGTTTTAAATTCGCTGGATTTTGGCATTCCACAAAAACGCGAACGGATTTACATCGTTGGCTTTCTGGATGCTGGCGAGTTTAATTTCCCTGAAGCATTGGGTTATTACCGTCCGTTAAGTGAATTTTTGGAAAAAGATGCGGAAATTGCGCCGGAATATTTCCTGTCGGATGCCATTCGGCAGAAACGTTTGAGTGGAGTCAAAGGCACGCCGCCGTACCCGTCGATTTGGCACGAAAACATTGGCGGTAATATTTCGGCATTGCCGTTTTCATGTGCTTTACGCGCAGGTGGCAGTTACAACTATCTGGTGGTTAATGGTGTGCGTCGTCTAACGGGGCGGGAAATGCTGCGCTTGCAAGGCTTCCCCGATGATTTTGTTATCAATATCCCCTACTCACAAGTGCGTAAAGTGGCGGGTAATTCCGTGACTGTTCCGGTGATTCAAGCCATTGCCCAAGCCATGTTGGCGGCGTTGCAGCGTCGGCAAACGCTTGCACAGGAGGCATTGTTATGGGCAGCGTAACCGATACTTTGCCTGTGTTGCGTGATTTACTGCTGCAACGTGGATGGATGTTAGCCACAGCGGAGTCGTGTACGGGCGGTTGGATTGCGAAAGTTTGCACCGATATGGCGGGGAGTTCAGCGTGGTTTGATCGCGGTTTCATCACCTACAGCAATGCGGCAAAGCAGGACATGCTAGGGGTACAGGCGGAAACCTTGGCGCAATTTGGTGCGGTGAGCGAGGCGGTGGTAGCGGAAATGGCAGTCGGTGCATTACGTCACTCGCAAGCACAGGTGGCGGTGGCGGTCAGTGGTATTGCAGGCCCTTCGGGTGGTTCGCCCGATAAGCCTGTGGGAACGGTGTGTTTCGGTTGGGCAATCTGTGATGGTCGAGTCATGACGGAAACCTGTCAGTTTACGGGCGACCGTGAAGCTGTGCGTTGGCAGTCTGTGGTCTTTGCATTAAGCGGTATATTGCAGCGGTTATGCTGATAGTCGTTTGTTTTCGTTCGCCGGAAGTGTTTCCCGTGGTTTGCCCGTGGACGTATGAACAGTTCATGGATAATGATTTTCTACCGGAAACAATGGCGTAAATGCTGTGGAAAATTCACACGCTTATCGCTGACGGTTGGAGGTTGGATTGCAGGGGAGCATTGTGAAATAATCGCGGCTTCCTTAGCACCTCAACTAACATCAGGAGTGTTCGCGTATGGATGAGAACAAAAAGAAAGCTCTGGCTGCCGCGCTAGGTCAAATTGAACGTCAATTTGGCAAGGGTGCGGTAATGCGCATGGGCGATACCAATGCCGCGAAAGACATTGAAGCTATCTCCACAGGTTCATTAGGTTTGGATATTGCCCTTGGGATTGGTGGTCTTCCCAAAGGGCGTGTGGTCGAGATTTATGGTCCTGAATCCTCAGGTAAAACCACCTTAACCCTGCAAGTGATTGCGCAATGCCAGAAAAATGGTGGTACAGCCGCATTTGTGGACGCTGAACACGCACTTGACCCGATTTACGCGCAAAAATTGGGGGTGAATGTCGATGATTTACTGGTTTCACAGCCGGATAATGGCGAACAAGCTTTAGAAATCGCTGATATGTTGGTGCGTTCCAACGCAGTGGATATTGTGGTTATCGACTCGGTAGCGGCGTTGACCCCAAAAGCGGAAATCGAAGGCGACATGGGCGATTCGCACGTCGGTTTGCAAGCACGTTTAATGTCACAAGCGTTGCGTAAACTGACAGGAAATATTAAACGTTCCAATACACTGGTGATTTTCATTAACCAAATTCGCATGAAAATCGGTGTAATGTTCGGCAATCCCGAAACCACAACGGGCGGTAATGCGCTGAAATTCTATGCCTCAGTGCGTTTGGACATTCGCCGCATTGGTTCGATCAAAAAAGGCGATGAAATCCTTGGCTCTGAAACCCGTGTGAAAGTGGTGAAAAATAAAGTGTCACCACCGTTCCGTGAAGCTGAATTTGAAATTCTGTACGGCGAAGGTATTTCCCGCGAAGGTGAATTAGTGGATTTGGGCGTGAAACACGGTTTCATCAATAAAGCGGGTGCGTGGTACAGCTACAAAGGCGAAAAAATCGGGCAAGGCAAAGACAATGCTCGCAATTTCCTGAAAGAACGCCCAGAGTTGGCAGCAGAAGTGGAACAGGCGATTCGTGCAGTGGCAATGAACCTACCTATTCCTCCGGTTGCGTTGGATGATGCACCCGATGAACCTGAATTTGATGAAGATTTACCATAATGTTTGATAGCCGAGAGTGTGAAGCGGCGGCATTACGTTTGTTGGCGCAACGCGAACATTCTCGGCACGAACTTGCTCAAAAACTGCGTCAACGTTGTGTGTGTGATGCAGAAAGTCTGGCACAATTGCTGGACAAATTGCAGGAAGTAGGGTATTTGAACGACCTCCGCTATGCGGAGGCGTTTTCGCGTTCTGCTATTGCACGGGGGCGAGGGCCACAACGCATTGCTTATGAACTCAGTGAACACGGTGTCGAATCCAGCATTATTCAGCAAATTTTAGCCGAAGTGGATGTGGATTGGCGTGAGCTGGCAAGTGAGCAACGCGCAAAGAAATTTGGTCGGTCGTTACCGACAGAATACAAAGAACGTGCGCGGCAGTCGCGTTTCCTTGCTTCGCGCGGTTTTTACACCGATACCATTAAAGCTGTTTTCCAACGTCTCCCGTATGAGTGATCGGGAATGGGTAGAGTCATGACAAGTGCTGAATTAAGACAAAAATTTCTCAATTTCTTTGCCAGTAAAGGGCATGAAATTGTTCCAAGCAGTTCATTAGTACCGGGTAATGACCCCACTTTGCTGTTTACCAATGCGGGGATGGTGCAATTTAAAGACGTATTTTTGGGTTTAGACCCGCGCCCTTATTCACGCGCCACCACATCACAACGTTGTGTGCGTGCAGGCGGTAAACACAATGATTTGGAAAACGTCGGTTACACCGCACGCCACCATACCTTTTTTGAAATGCTGGGCAATTTCAGTTTCGGCGATTATTTCAAAGAAGATGCGATTAAATACGCATGGGAGTTTTTAACCGAAGTCCTCAAGCTACCTAAAGGCAAGTTGTGGGTCACGGTGTATGCCGAAGACGATGAAGCGTACAACATTTGGACGCAACAAATGGGCATTCCGTTAGACCGCATTACGCGCATTGGCGATAACAAGGGGGCGCGTTACGCTTCGGATAACTTCTGGCAAATGGGTGATACCGGAC
>CAZTUZ010000123.1:0-8327 GCA_964617055.1 uncultured Thiothrix sp. | reverse complement strand
ATTTTACCCACCGTTTTGATCGGCTTGTATTTCAACGGTAGCACCATCCAACGTAAGTTGATTCAATACCCTGAACCGCTGCTTTTTCAGGAGATGGGGCTAGTTCAGCCAAGCAAAGGGTTTTAGGATTCGGAAAGAACTTTACTTTTGCCACGATTCGGGGGATAAAATGCCGCCTGTGATGGATAGGGAGGCAGTTTTACCGAACTGCCGTATAAGAAATGAGCGAGAATCTGGTTATCGTCGAATCTCCGGCGAAGGGTAAAACCATACAAAAATATTTAGGCAATGGCTTTGAAGTCCTTGCCTCGTATGGTCATGTGCGTGATTTAGTACCGAAAGATGGCGTAGAACCGGATAATGGTTACGCCATGCGTTACGAACTTATTGAAAGAAATCAACGCCATGTAGAAGCAATCGTGCGTGCCGTGAAAAAGGCACATACCTTATATTTAGCGACTGACCCAGACCGCGAAGGTGAGGCGATTTCGTGGCATTTGTACGAGTACTTGCAATCACGCGGTGCGTTAGCAGGGAAAACCGTGCATCGCGTGGTCTTCCACGAGATTACCAAACGCGCAGTGCAAGAGGCGGTGGCAAATCCACGCACCTTATCCTACGAATTAATCAATGCCCAGCAAGCCCGCCGCGCATTGGATTACTTGGTCGGTTTCAGTTTGTCCCCCGTGTTGTGGCGCAAGATCAAGCCCAAATTATCGGCGGGGCGCGTACAAAGCCCAGCGTTGCGTTTGATTGTGGAACGCGAGGATGCCATTGAGCGATTCGTTAGCCAAGAATATTGGACGCTGATCGCGCAAGCTGCACAAACTGCGCAAGCATTCACCGCCAAATTACACACCTTGGACGGTCGCAAGCTGGATCAATTCGACATTAATAATGAAACCCAAGCCCATGCTATCCGCGAGCGTTTATGGCAAGCGGCACAGGGTAAATTGCTAGTCAGTAAGGTCGAAAAGAAACAGCGCAAGCGTTACCCCGCGCCGCCGTTTACCACATCGACGTTGCAACAGGAAGCCGTGCGCAAACTGCGGTTTGCCACCGCGCGAACCATGAGCGTGGCACAGCAGTTGTACGAGGGGATTGATTTAGGGCGCGATGGTACGGTGGGTTTGATTACCTACATGCGTACTGACTCGGTAAACCTTGCCAATGAAGCGATTGACGAATTACGCGAGTTGATTACGCAACGTTACGGCGCGAATAAATTGCCCGATGTGCCAAATGTTTACAAAACCAAGTCGAAAAACGCCCAAGAAGCCCACGAAGCGATTCGCCCGACTTCTGCATTACGCACGCCGGAAAGCGTGAAGGCGTTTTTGACCGAAGAGCAATTCAAGCTGTATGAATTAATCTGGAAGCGCACCGTGGCGTGCCAGATGTTATACGCAACCTTGGATACGGTATCGGCGGATTTGAATGCCGAAGCGCAAAGTTTCTTCCGTGCCACGGGTTCGACGATTCGCGATGCGGGTTTCTTATCGGTGTACGAAGAAGGTTATGACGACCGCGAAACCGAAAAAGAAAACCAATTGCCCGTGTTGACCGAAGGCGAATACGTTAATTTACGCGCCATTCAAGCGGATCAACACTTTACCGAGCCGCCGCCGCGCTATTCGGAAGCATCGTTGGTAAAGGCTTTGGAAGAATACGGCATTGGTCGCCCATCCACTTACGCCAGTATTATCAGCACTTTGCTGAAGCGCGAGTATGTGGAGTTGGATAATCGCCGTTTCTTGCCAACCGACATTGGGCGTATTGTTAGCCATTTATTGACCGAACATTTCACGCGCTACGTTGATTACGATTTCACCGCGCATCTGGAAGATGAATTGGATGAAATCTCACGCGGCGAAAAAGCGTGGATTCCGGTGATGGACAGTTTCTGGAAGCCATTTAAGCAACTCGTCGATGAGAAAATGGAAAATCTCAGTCGTAACGATGTGCTGCAAGTGCGCGAATTGGGCATTGACCCCGAATCCGGCAAGCCCGTATCGGTACGCATGGGGCGGTTTGGTGCAATGGTGCAAATCGGTACTAAAGACGATGAAGAAAAGCCGTCTTACGCGAGTTTGCGCCCTGGCATGAAAATGGACGACGTAACGCTGGAAGAAGCCTTAGAACTGTTCAAATCGCAAGTGCGCGAATTGGGTTTTGACCCTGTTTCGGGTCGTCCGGTTTCCTTGCGGGTGGGACGTTACGGACCGTTTGCGCAATTGGGCAACAAGGAAGACGCGGAAAAGCCATTATCAGCGAGCTTACGCCCCGGCATGAACCTGAATAGCGTGACGTTGGAAGAAGCCTTGGAACTGTTCAAACTGCCACGGCAATTGGGCACAACTGCCGATGGTAAAGCGGTTTCCACCAATGTTGGGCGGTTTGGACCGTATGTGAAATTCGGCAATGAGTTCGCTTCGCTGAAAAAGCACGATGACCCGTACACGATTACCTTGGATCGTGCCTTGGAATTGATTGCCGAAAAACAGCAAAAAGATGCGGAAAAATTGCTGCGTGACTTTGGTAATGATTTGCACATTGTCAAAGGTCGCTGGGGACGTTTATTTGTCAAACAAGGCAAAATTAATGTGCAATTGCCCAAAGACCGTGAGCTAGACAGCTTTACCTTGGAAGAGTGCCAAAGCTTGATTGCAGCGGCAACACCCGTTAAAGCCAGCAAGAAAACCGCAAAAGCCAGCGATACGGTAAATGACGCGCCAACCAATGACGAGGCAACAAAGCCTGCCAAAGCCACGCGCAAAAAGTCCACGGCTACGCCGAGCGAGGCCAAACCTAGCAAATCTGGCAAACGTAAAGTCAGTTAGCCATGACAACCGTAGCAACCGCGCTTGCTTCAGCGATTCAGGCCGTCCGTGTGGGCGGCGTGATTGCTTACCCCACTGAAGCGGTTTACGGCTTGGGCTGTAACCCGAATGATCTTGGTGCTGTGCAGCGCGTGTTGGAACTTAAACAACGCCCTGCTGATAAAGGTTTGATTCTGATTGCGGCGGATTTGGCGCAAGTCTTGCCGTATCTGTTACCGCTTACGCCTATTATGCAAGAGCGTGTGTTTGCCCCAACGACTCACCCGACAACGTGGCTATTACCCATCAATCCCGCCGTATCGCCCTTGATTCGTGGCGTACATGACACCTTAGCAGTACGCATTACCCAACACCCAAGCTGTGTGGCATTGTGCCAAGGGTTGGGGCATCCGTTAATTTCCACCAGTGCCAACCTCAATGGGCGCGAACCCGCCCGCAGTGCTTGGGAAGTCACCCAGCAATTCGGCACGCAATTGGCTTATATCCTTGATGCACCGCTTGGCAATGCCAGCGCACCCAGCGAAATCCGCGACGCACGAAGTGGCGCAATAGTGCGACCTGCTTAATTGGGACTATTTTGCTTATTTTTCTGCCTTATTGTGCTTAAACCCGTTTGACATTGCGCAAACTTTCGCAAACCATAAGAAACTCAGATTGCAGATAAATTTTGTTATTTACTGTTGAGGGAGTTTGCGAGGTGAAAAAGTTAATCCGTCACGGAGGGTGGCTGAAGCTGCTTGCCGTTATTAATGCTCTGTCGGTGTTATCGGGGTGTATTTCCAGCGATAACTCGACGGTTGAAGGCACAGGTACACCGGATGTCACGCAATGTGGCAGCATTCCTGGGGTTGCTGATGGTGCGAGTTTCGAGCCACAACAAGCCGTGATCCACGGTTCTGACGGGCGAACGCATCCTGATTTGTTTTACATTGCTTGGGCGCAATTGGATAACCGTACCGATTTGCGTTTCCCCAGCCGTGGTTATGACGATGCGGGATTTGAAGATAAACTACTGGTAAGCCGCCGTACCCCCGAAGGAACTTACAATTCGTGGCAAATCTGGCCGCCGATGGGTAATGATTGTCAAGATACCGAAAAGGTTCGCATTCATAGCTTTGACGCTGCCCCCGACGGTAAAAGCTTGTATGTGTCGATGAGCCGTGAAGAAGTGGATAATCCAAGCCGCAAATTGGGCATTTACCGTTTGGACATTGCTTCGCAAACCCTGACTAAGTTGTCACACGACAACAGTGTGGATTTCATGAACCCGACTTATATCGGTAATGATGAATCCAGTAATCACGAAATGCTGTTAGTGGCAAAAACCGTACAGGATAATGAAATCCCTATCAATTACGCGGCGCGTAGTGTGCTGGTGGATGAGTACGACCGCGCCCCCACGCCCCTGATCCATAAAATGGATGTGCAAACGGGCGAAGTTATTCGCATTGGCTTTAACAATTCGCATCAGACCGAACCCATGACGATGGATGGTCCTGACGGTAATAAGCTGATTGTGTTCAACCAATGGGAACACCAAGATGCTACCAACCGTTTTGCATTGTGGAAAATGCAGATCGACGGCAGCGATAACTTCACCTTTTTTGGGCAGGAAGCTTCCACCGATCATGGTAGCCAAAACCTATTCTCGCCGCGTGTGGTTCGTTCCGGCGCGTATAAAAACTATGTGTTAATGGGGCAAGGTGCACGCAACAATCACCCGTTCGTGAGTGAAGGTCACATTCTCATGACCAAACGCCACCATTTGGATTTGCGCAGCGATAAGGTTTTCCTCGAAACAGTTGATAGCAGCACGGGCGTAGATCAACACATTGCACGGACTCCCGAGCACTACAATGACCAAAGCTTTGCATATGCGTATCGGGCGAGTTCCGATAATACTTACGGTATTTATGTGAAAGATTACCCCGCAACACTTGCAACCCCCGTGGATAATGCCCCAGGCACGCTGATTTTGAGTAATGACCATTACCATTTTATGCAACCGCGTAGTTTCTACCCACCAGCCAGCAAAACTGTCGCGCCCGATGATGGCGATATTGGGCAAAGCCGTTTGTCATTTACCAATAATCACCTTGGCGGTCGTTCGGGTTTCTTGGTGCAAAACATTGGGCAATCCGATAATGGTGTGCAGCATCAGTTGGATAATATTCCACCGAGTGATTTGAGTTTACAGTTCTTTATTCCGTCACATCATTTTGCGGATTCTAATGCAGTGGGGTTGAAAACCAGCCAAGAAATGAGCGTTCCTGCCAGTGATTTTATCCGCCCTGAAAGCGATGGTTCATTAGGCGTGGTCATGAAAAACGGTTTGTATGTGTGGAAAGTGAATAAACGCTTTGAACACCAAACCGCCAATGGCAACAAGAATGATTTGTGGATTCCAGTACGAGCAGAACGCCAAGAGGTCAGTTTCGTGCCTAACCGCGTGAATGCGTGCAACCAATGCCACCAAGAACGTAATCAGGCAAATTTGGATAAGTACGCAACTTACCATTCGATTGCGGCGCAAAAAATGCAGGGTAACCTCAGCGAGGTATTGGGCACAACGCATGACATTAGTAACTACAAAGCCAGCGAAGAAGTCCCCGATTTCCATAAAGACATTGTGCCGTTATTAGCCAAAGCGGGGAATGTGAATGGGCAGTCGTGCATGGATTGCCATAATGCCAAAGACAAGTTGAATTTGGCGAATACCACAGGCGTTTCCAGTCTCAATAGCACTTACCGTAATTTGCTTTTGGGGGCGCATAAATTGTCGGATAACACGGGTGTTGTGCCGTATGTGGATAATTCCATCAACCCAATGGGGATGGATAACCACTACAAACCCGCCCCCTTCCTGTGGAGTGTGTTGTTGAATGACGACCTAACCGTGCCACCCGATGCGGATCATCCTAACGCTGCCAGCCGCCCTTTGGATCGCGCGGGTGATTACGGCGCGGCTTATCACCCAACGATAGAAAACGACATTGCCAGCATTAACGCACAATACGACCATAGCAAACACTGGTCGACGGCAGATTTGCAGCGGTTCATTACTTACACGACCACACAAATTCCGGTGGGGCTTTCTAACCGTATGAGCTTCAAAGCAGACACATTGCCCACTACCAACGGCGCGGCACAAAAAGCCTATCAAGCAATGGTACGCCAATGCTTTAGTTGCCACACCAGCAATATTGCCGATGGTATCGATGACGATGGCTTCGGTTTGCCACTGGCAAAACGCTTCATCAGCAGTACTTGGTTAAGCAGCCGCGATACACGTTTTGTGATAAATAGCCATGTGTTAAACAAATCCGACCCAGCTTATTCGCAGTATCCGTGGATCAGCAACCTATCCAATAGCATGAATGCGACCTTGGCATCAGCCGTGCAGCGGGTGGATTTCAAAGACCCTGATGCTTCTGAATTGTTGGTATATGCGCGTAGTGGTACGGGTGTGGATGGCACGCCGGATTCCCTGCACGCGAATGTTCACGCCCACCCAGCATTGGATGTCAATTCCGACGATTACCTAGCCATTGCTAACTGGGTGAAAGGCGTAACAGCAGTCAACCAAGAACCACGCATCGACCAACCAATGTCCCCCATCACGCTCAAGGAATACGACGATCCGGCGTATTTACCAAACCTGATTACTTGGACTGACCCTGACGACGACAGCACGGGTACATACGAACATTCCCAAGCGTTTATCAATGGCAGTGGCACGAGTACACACAGCTTCAATGACACCATGTTAGCGTTGGAATATCAGGATTTCCGTTCGGCAAAACTGAAAACCTACGTGATCCTCGGTGATCGTGGCGAGCATAACTTCCAGTTCACTGTCACAGATGGCATTACCAGCAGCCAAGTGCAACAAGTCCCCGTAACGGTTACAAGCGACTACCAAGTACCACGCCCGTTAAACACCATGCCAGATGCCAGTGCGTTTTACACCGTGCGAGCAAGCGGCGAACTACACAAGTTGGAAACCAACGGCAGCGACCGCTTGGTCGGTGTGATTCCCAACTACAACGGCGCAACGTGGACAACGGTGTACCGTCGTGCGGACAAAGGCTGGTTGTATTTCGTGGAACAATCCGCGCAACGCATTCATGTGGTTGACGAAACCAATGCGAACTACTTGTTCAACATTACACTGGATCACACCCCGAACAAAGATTCTGACAATCACAAACAGACCGTGTACCTGATCTGGTGGCGACCCGCCGAAGGGCAACCAGGGGATGCGGATTACCGTGCAGGCGAACTGCAAGGTTTGCTGGAAAGCAAACTCAGCACTTACAAAAATGGGGATTTCTACGTCGGCTTGGGTAATGGCGAACCACCCACCACGGGTGCTGCTCAAACCGTGATTCCGCAATACCGCACCAAACTCGCCGATGGCGGCAATACTGTCGGGGTCTATGTGTGGAAACGCGCCACCTTCATGACCAAATGGAACAATAGCGCGTCTGACAACGGCGCGATTGACCGCGTGAATGTGCTGAATCTGGTCACGGGCAAAGCCAAACCGCTGGCCTCGTACAGCTTCACCGCACAAGATGTCGACGGCGTGACATATCCAGCGCGTAATTATTTGAACGTGCGGGCTTTAGTCGTGGCGGAAGATGGGGCATTCTATGGGTTCAATAAAGATTTGAATCAGCATGTTGAAGTCTTCAACTTCGACCCACTCACAGGCATTCAACAACCCGTAACCAATATCCCAACGTGGATTAGCACGCTGTTAAACGACCCTGTGAAATACGCCACCCCGTTTGTCGTGATTCCAGCGCGAAACCCATAACTGAAGGAGTAGCACCATGCAACAACGCTTATTGTGCCAATTAACGTTCGCCAGCGTGTTACTCACCAGCTCGGCTGCCTGCTTTGCAGGCGGCTGGGGCTTGGGTGGGAAACTCGAAGTCGGGGCAAACCGCGCCAAAATCGATGAGTTAAACGAAGCCTCCGGCGCGGAAATCGGGGTGCGCATCATTCCCGCATTACGCTTGCGTGCAAACCAATCCAAACTGGATTACCAAATACAAACCCAAGGCGACATTGCTTTCCAAGAAAGCCTCGAACAAGACAATACCCGTGTCACGGTCGACTGGTTTCCGTGGGCGGAAAGTGGACAATGGTTCGACGGGTTTTACACTAGCGCAGGCGCGGTACGTTTGGATAAACCTTCCACCATTAACAGCACGATTAACCCGACGCTGAATTACACGCTCAATGGCAATCTCTACAGCGCAGCACAATTGGGTAATATCAGCGGCTCGACCGTCACGAACCGCGACGTGCCGTATTTAGGGTTGGGTTATGAATACACCTTCAACCGTCGTCACAACGGTTCGGGCTGGTACGCACAAGCCGAAGTCGGGCAAATTTCACACCTTGAACCGACGCTGCAACTGCAAACCACCAGTACGATGAGTAGATCGGAAGAGCGTCGTGTAGGGAAAGAGTGTC
>CAZTUZ010000122.1:0-8370 GCA_964617055.1 uncultured Thiothrix sp. | reverse complement strand
GTGGTGGAACTGCCATCTTCAAATGTAACGGTAATGTCTGCCGTTTCACCTGCTGTTAATGGCTGTTTTAACCCCAAAAGCATAATGTGAAAACCACCCGGTTTGAGTTCGGTACGACCTTTCGCTGGTACATCGATTTGCGGCACTTGGCGCATTTCCATCACGCCATTGTTATTGGTGTGCGTGTGTAATTCGACTTTATCCGCGACGGGGCTGGCGGCAGATTTCACACTGTGATCCACATCGCCAGTATTCACAAAAGTCATGAACGCACCACTATTGGCTTGACCAGGCGGCACGGCACGCGCATAGGGATTTTCGATTTTTACACTATCTGCTGCTTGCGCGGTTTTGTGTTCGGCTTGGCACGCGCTGGTCATTGCCAAAACTGCACCTAATACAAGGCTGCCCAAAAATGGTTTCATGAGTCACTTCCTCTGTTGTGATGGATAACGCGCACAGCAACTACCATGCCATTAAAATAATTCTCTATATTTCAAAAGACTAAACACTAATTCTAGTTTGAATGCTGTGTGAAATAACACACTGCGCTCGGTCATTTCACACACCTAAAAATTCAATAGTCATTATTGAGATTTCCAATTTTAAGCCTGACTTTTTGGTAAGGTATAAGCTAATGTCGACACATTCTTACTACAGACTCTGAGGAACTTACATAATGGGTGACAAAATCCAAGTTGGCGGCTTGCAAGTGTCAACACTTTTGCACAATTTCATCAATACTCAAGCATTACCAGAAACGGGCGTAAGTCAGGAACAATTCTGGGCTGGTTTGGAAGCGATCGTCAATGACCTTGCCCCGCGTAACCGCGCATTACTGGCAAAACGTGACGACATTCAAGCGCAAATCGACGCTTGGTTGGTGGAAAATAAAGGTAAGTTTGACTTTGCCGCGTACAAAACCTTCCTGCAAGACATTGGCTATTTGTTGCCAGAAGGCGAAGCCTTCACCGTCACCACCGAAAATGTGGACGCGGAAATCGCCACCACCGCAGGCGCACAGCTCGTTGTACCCGTGATGAATGCCCGTTTTGCGTTGAATGCGTCGAATGCACGTTGGGGCAGCTTGTATGACGCACTGTACGGCACGGATGCGATCCCTTCCACAGATGGCGCAGCAGCAGGTTCAGCGTACAACCCGATTCGTGGTGCAAAAGTTATTGAATTTGCACGCAACTTTTTAGACAGCGCCGCACCACTGGCTAACGGTTCACACAAAGACTCCACCCGCTACGCAATTGCCGATGGCGCATTGCAAGTCACGTTGCAAGATGGTTCAACCACAGGTCTGGCGCAAGCGGAAAAATTAGTCGGCTTCAAAGGCGACGCGGCTGCCCCTAGCGCGGTTTTATTGCGCAATAACGGTTTGCATTTTGAAGTGCAAATCAACCGCGACGGCGCGATTGGCAAATCCGACGCGGCTGGCGTGAACGACATTCTGATGGAAGCGGCTTTAACCACCATCATGGACTGCGAAGATTCCGTCGCCGCCGTGGACGCGGAAGACAAAACCCTGATCTACAGCAACTGGTTAGGGTTAATGAAAGGCACGCTGACCGAATCCGTGAGCAAAGGTGGCAAAACCTTTACCCGCGCCATGAACCCAGACCGCGAATACACCGCGCTAGACGGTTCAACCCTGACACTGCCAGGGCGTAGCTTGCTGTTCGTGCGTAACGTGGGTCACTTAATGACTAACCCTGCGATCATCGACAAAGACGGCTTTGAAATCCCTGAAGGTATCATGGACGGTTACGTTACCTCCTTGATTGCGATTCACAACCTCAACGGCAACACCAGCGCGAAAAATACCCGCACGGGTTCGGTTTACATTGTGAAACCGAAAATGCACGGTCCGGAAGAAGTCGCGTTCACCAACGAATTGTTCGGTCGCATCGAAGACGCTTTCGGCTTGGCGCGTAACACGCTGAAAGTCGGCATCATGGACGAAGAACGCCGTACCACCGTCAACCTGAAAGAGTGCATCCGTGCCGCAAAAGAGCGCGTAGTGTTCATTAACACGGGCTTCTTGGACCGCACTGGCGACGAAATCCACACCTCAATGGAAGCAGGCGCAATGATCCGCAAAGGCGACATGAAAACCGCCGCGTGGATTAAAGCCTACGAAGATTGGAACGTCGACATCGGTTTGGAATGCGGCTTACCTGGTCACGCGCAAATCGGCAAAGGCATGTGGGCGATTCCTGACCAAATGGCGAACATGTTGGCAGCGAAAATCGTTCACCCAATGGCAGGCGCGAACACCGCATGGGTTCCATCGCCAACAGCAGCTACCTTACACGCACTGCACTATCACCAAGTGAATGTATTTGCGCGTCAGGAAGAACTGAAAAGCCGTGGTCGCGCCAAACTCGACGACATTCTGACCATTCCGGTGGCAACAAACCCAAGCTGGAGCGCGGAAGAAATCCAACAAGAATTGGACAACAACGCACAAGGTATCCTCGGTTACGTTGTACGTTGGGTCAACCAAGGCGTGGGCTGTTCCAAAGTACCAGACATTAACGATGTCGGTTTGATGGAAGACCGCGCAACCCTGCGTATTTCCAGCCAACACATGGCAAACTGGCTGCACCACGGCATTTGTACCGAAGCGCAAATCATGGAAGCCTTTAAACGCATGGCGGTCAAAGTGGACGCGCAAAACGTCAGCGACGCAGGCTACACCGCAATGAGCGGCAACTTCGAGAAAAGCGTGGCGTTCAAAGCTGCGTGTGACCTCGTGTTCAAAGGTCGTGAGCAACCTAACGGCTACACCGAACCGTTGCTGCACAAATACCGCCAAGAAGCCAAAGTCGCCCTGTTCTTCTAAGCCTCAGTTGCAGGTTTGAAAGACAAGAAAGCCGTCCCACGGGGCGGCTTTTTTATTGCTATCCATTCCCCTGCACACAATCAGCACACCCAAAACGCTGCGTAAAAACTTCACGATGTCGAACGATACGGCACGCGAATTGGACTTTCTTGCAACATTACTGCACAAGAATCAAAGTCAAATCATTCCAGAATTGATTCAACGCGAATCGTTAGCAAGACGCAACGAATTACGCATTGCCAAATTGCAGCAATTGAAAGGCGCGTTTACGGGATTGATTAGTGATAAACAATCCATTCAACGCATGAAAAGCGAGCGTGTACGATGAGCTTCACCCTCCCCATTTTTTTATTAACCGAATGATAATACTGCCGTTTGTCGGTCTGTTATTCTGTATGAATATCAAGCAAATACGCCTATTTTGTGGGGGTAAACTTAGCTGCCTTTGTTGTTAAGAATACCGTTCATCAATATTTCATGTTTCCAACATATTGATTTTCAAGCTTTATTAAAGTCACATGCCAAAACATCACCAATTATCACGAAAACTTGATATAGGTCTATGCTGCGATGCAGAATAAAGCTGCTATCATAAAAATAAACATTGCTGCATAGCAGCATGTCGTCCTCTATAGACAAAAGAAACGGAGAGTTGGCATGTTTTCATTAGAAGGAAAACGCGCATTAATCGTTGGCGTGGCTAACGAAAATTCCATTGCTTGGGGTTGTGCAAAAGCGTTCCACACATTAGGCGCGAAACTGGCGATTACCTACCTGAATCCGAAAGCTGAACCGCACGTCCGCCCGTTGGCTGAGTCCGTTCACGCACCGATTATTGAGCAACTGGACGTGCAAAACGACCACGAGTTGGAAAACGTCTTCAAACGCATTAAAGACGAATGGGGTGGTTTGGATATTCTGGTGCATTCGATTGCGTTCTGCCCGAAAGATGACCTGCACGGGCGCGTGATTGATTCGTCGCGAGAAGGTTTCACGATGGCGATGGATGTGTCGGTACATTCATTCTTGCGCATGATTCGCTACGCCGAACCGTTAATGAGCGAGGGCGGTACTTGCATGGCGGTCACGTTCTACGGCGGTGAAAAAGTTGTCGAAAACTACAACTTAATGGGCCCAGTTAAAGCCGCCTTGGAAATGGCGACCCGTTACGCAGCGGTGGAATTAGGCCCGAAAGGCATTTCCGTCCACGCGTTGTCCCCAGGACCGTTGAAAACCCGCGCTGCCAGCGGTATTGCGCACTTCGATGAGTTAATGGAACGTACCGCCGAACGCGCCCCGACCCATCAATTAGCTACCATTGAAGATGTGGGTGCTTATGCAGCTTTTTTAGCCAGCCGTGCAGCGAATAATGTCACAGGCGGGATTCACCACATCGACGGTGGTTATCACATTCTTGGCTAATTGTCGCGCTACATTAATAAAAACAGCCTGTTACTAAGGAGCTGAATCATGGATCAGCTTACCAATATTCCATACGACCGCTTGGAAGTCGGCATGGAAGCTCGCATTAAGCGGGTGTGTTCGACCGATGATATGTATGTGTTTGCACACGCATCGGGTAATTTTAACCCGTTGAATTTGCCCGGTGATAACAAGGCTGATTCGGTTGCCCCCTCCATGTGGGTGGGGGCACTGATTTCAGCGGTACTTGGCAATAAATTACCAGGCCCTGGTACATTGTATTTAAGTCAAACGTTCCGCTTTTTAGGGCGTGCGCGAGAAGGCGACGAACTCACCGCTTGCGTGCGTTTGATTGAAAAAAGTGCAAATCAGCATGTGCGCTTTGCAACGTGGGTGGAACAAGCCGACGGTTTCCGCATTGCCGAAGGTGAAGCAGAAGTGCTCGCTCCCACCGAACCGCTCACATTAACGGTCAGCGATATTCCCGACTTAATGGTGCAAAAGCACGCACACTTTGAGCGTTTACTCAAACAAACGAAGGACATGCCGCCCATGCCAACGGCGGTGGTCGCACCCGAAGAAGCCAATTCGCTGGGTGGTGCATTATTAGCAGCAAATCACGACTTGATCCGCCCAATTTTGATTGGTAATGCCGCGAAAATCCGTCAAGTTGCTGTTGAATTGGGTGCGGATATTTCAAGTTACGAATTGATTGATATTCCCGACCATTCCCTTGCTGCGGCTAAAGCGGTGGAATTGGTGCGCCAAGGTTGTGCCAAAGCGTTGATGAAAGGGCATTTGCACACCGACCAACTACTGAAAGCGGTACTGAAAAAAGACGGCGGTTTGCGCACGGATCGGCGTTTGTCCCACGTTTATGTGATGGATGTTCCCGGTTTGGATCATTTATTAATGGTCACAGACCCCGCCATTAACGTCGCCCCCGACCTCGAAGCCAAAGTCGACATTATTCAAAATGCGATTGATTTAGCACAGGCTTTAGGCGTTACCACGCCGAAAGTGGGCGTTTTGTCCGCTGTTGAAACCGTCAACCCGAAAATCCCTTCCACGTTGGATGCGGCGATTTTGTCGAAAATGGCAGAACGCGGGCAAATCAAAGGCGGGATTGTCGATGGTCCATTGGCAATGGATAACGCGATTGACATTAATGCCGCGAAAACCAAAGGCATTGAATCGTTAGTGGCGGGGAAAGCCGATATTTTGGTCGTACCGAATTTGGAATCCGGCAATATGGTGATTAAAGAACTCACCTTCTTTGCCCACGCTGAAGCGGGTGGTTTGGTAATGGGTGCGCGTTGCCCGATTATTCTGACCAGCCGTTCCGATGATGATAAAAACCGTTTAGCTTCGTGCGCCATCGCCGTGATGTATGCACAAAGGTTGGCTCGTGTATGAATAATTCCGCCATTATTACCCTGAATGCGGGTTCGTCTTCCCTGAAATTTTCGGTGTACGCCGCTGGCAGTGAACCGCAATTACTCGCGCTGGGGCAAGTCGAAAACTTAGGCGGCGATTCGCTGTTAAGCATTGCTGCTGCCACGCAAGACAAACAAACCCACGCGATTGGTCATGCTGACCATCAAGCCGCATTACAAGCGATTTTGCAGCACATTCAGCCCGTGATTGCCGGACGCAATGTCGCGGGGATTGGGCATCGCATTGTGCATGGCGGTACGTTATACGACACGCCGCAACGCTTGAACGATGCGCTATTGGAACAATTAGCCACTTTATCGCCATTCGCGCCCTTGCACCAACCGCACAATATTAAAGCGGTGAAAGCGGCACAACTCGCCTTCCCCGACGCACTGCAAGTGGGCTGTTTTGATACAGCGTTCCACTTTGGGCAAAACTGGGTGAACAAAACTTACGGCTTACCCCGTCGCTTTTACGAGCAAGGCGTGCGCCGTTACGGTTTCCACGGTTTGTCTTACCAATTCATTAGCAGCGAATTAACCCGCCTTGCGCCTGAAGTGGCGAATAAGCGCGTGGTTATTGCGCATTTGGGTAGCGGTTCGTCAATGTGTGCCCTAGAAAACGGGCGTAGCGTGAGTTGCACAATGGGCTTTTCCGCGCTCGACGGTTTACCGATGGGAACACGCTGTGGGCAAATTGACCCCGGCGTATTACTGTGGATGCTCGACCAAGGCATGAATGCGGCGGACATTACCAGCTTGCTGTACAAAGAATGCGGTTTGAAAGGTTTATCCGGCATTTCCAACGACATGCGTACCTTAAAACAGTCCGAGCAGCCGGAAGCTACACAAGCGATTAGCTATTTCATTGAACGCATTCGCCGCGAAATCGGTAGCCTCACCGCTGCGTTAGGTGGTTTGGACGCGCTGGTATTCTGCGGCGGCATTGGTGAGCACGACGCGGATTTGCGCCGTCAAGTGTGTGCGAATTTGGATTGGTTAGGCGTGGAATTGGACGAAACCAGTAACGCGAGCAATGCCACCTTGATTAGTCGTGGGCGTTTACCCGTCATGGTCATTCCGACCGATGAAGAGCGCGTCATTGCCAATGCGGTCAACGACGCGCTGTTGAATCCTTAAGCGGATTCACTGTCCGTTGCTGGGGCTGACTGGCGTGTGCGTTCAGTCAGTTTCCAGTAGTTTTCAGCGGAATAACGCAAGAAAGTACGCTCACGTTCAGTCAGTGGGCGTGCTTGTTTGACGGGGCTACCAACGTACAGATAACCGCTTTCCAACTGCTTTTTCGGCGGTACAACGCTGCCTGCACCGATGATTACATCGTCACCGACTTCCGCACCATCTAACACAATAGCCCCCATACCGATTAAACAGCGGTTGCCAATCGTGCAAGCGTGCAATACCGCACGGTGTCCAACGGTCACTTCTTCACCAATAATCAGCGGGAAACCTTCAGGACGGGTGTATTCGCCAGCGTGCGCAACGTGCAATACCGCGCCGTCTTGCACATTGGTTTTGCGCCCAATGCGAATGTAATTCACATCGCCACGAATCACCGCCGTTGGCCACACGGACACTTGCTCGGCTAATACCGTATCACCACTAACGTAAGCGGAATCATCCACCCATGCCGTCGGGTGAATGACTGGCGTATGCCCTTCAAACGTTTTAATCGTCATCCTCATCCTCTCTTAACGTGCGCTCAATTGGCAAACTTAGAAATGCGTTCGTCACTCGGCGGCAATTGCAGATAAAAACCGTTTTCCTTCATGACCCGACACACTTCTGCGGCATCGGCTTTAATGACCAGCTTGCGTTCTGGTTGCAGATCAAATGCAAAAGAAAACTCTGGCACGCCAAAAATATCCATTAATGTTGTTGGCACAGCGGTAAACCCGTCACGCTCCGGCAGAAACAAAAACGAGCCAGGTTTACGGCGGCTGCGATACACGAAACATTGCATGTTTTGCTTAATCCTCTTGGCTTTTCATCAACATTGCGGCTTGGCGAACTTCATCGATTTTTAACGGGCGTGTCACCATGCCGCCATCGACACGTTCTTCAAGCGTTATTTCCCCGTCAGAAATGGACTGGATTTTTCCTTCACGTTTGCGCCCGTCTTTTTGTGTCACGCGAATGTATTTACCTTCTGCGTCGTTTAACTTATCCACCGCAACGTCTTTAAACTCCAAACGGTACAAAGCATTGGCGGGTAATTCTTCCGTCGGTAAAGGCAATGGAGCTGCTGGTGTATTCGCACTCGTCGCAGGAGCAGCGGCAGGAACTGGCGCAGTGGCAGGCGTATTTTCCCCTGCTTTTGGCAATTCCAAAGTTTGTGTCGCTGCTGGTGGTGTATTGCCTGCGCTGCCTGCTTTGGGTAACGCCAACGGCGTGGTTTCAGCCGTGGTAGCAACGGGGGCTTGAACTGCTGAACCTTGAGCATTACGCGGAATCTCAATGGTTTGCACGCCCCCTGTTGCTTGTTGTGCATTAGCAGGTGCTGCTACTTGCACCACAGGTGTGCCAATGTCCACTCCCAAACCTTTTAAGTGGTGTTTAAGCTGGTCCCCTGCCCCCATGAACCACGCTCCAACCGCCAACAGCACTCCCACGATACTGGTGATTACCCAACCACCAACC
>CAZTUZ010000121.1:0-8388 GCA_964617055.1 uncultured Thiothrix sp. | reverse complement strand
ACATAGGCTTCATCAATTTCCAGTGGTGTCTCCACGTCGTCAATGTATTCTTCATACAACCATGACGTTACGATGTCGAAATGTTCGTTGGGTCGGATGGTTGTGCCGAACTCAGCAATGTCCAAGTAAGTACCGTACTGATGTTCGTCACCAGCGCGAACAGCACCGTACTCGACTTCCATTTTGCCGTAAACTTCCAATTGGTCGCTGACTTCGACCGCCATGACAGGGTTGGTTAAGGTCATGGTAATTGCAGCAAACAGTAAAGTTTTTTTCATAGCGAGACTCCCAATTAGTTAATGTCATCAAGCTCAGTTAAATCAAAACCAGATGATTGTCCCATAAAATGTCGGGCATGTAATGCAACTGAGTTGCACTAATTATTGTCGGACTTGCCGTCACAGTATGAATCTCTCCCGTTGCCCCCGTGATCAAGAACTGTTTTGTACTAGCCATAAAAGTAATACCACTGGGTTCAGTTAGGCCATGTGCAGATAAAAACTGTTGTTTTTCAATATCCCAAAACGTGATGTGATTTCCGCGTGGTGACGTAACTGCCAGAATCTGTTGTTGAGGATCATAAGCAAGATCAGCCATATAACCGTTCAAAGGTATAATCGCTGTTGAATTAATATTAAGTAGTTGCAAATCCCTACCATGATGCTGCCAAGCCACTAATGACACAGGTTGTTGGCGATACAAATCCCCTTCGTATTGCAACGCCGCGCCAACATCTCCTTGCGCGGTCACGGTCAAATGACGAATGCTAAGCAAATGATCAGATAAACGGTACTCATCGAGCTTTTGCCCTGTTGCCGCATCCAGATAAACCAAAGACGGTTGCATGGTGTCGAGATTCAGTTTACGTCGTCCAAAATCAGGGTGTGTTTGAATCCCACCGTTGGCCACCACTAGCGTTTTGCCGTCGGGCATTAAATGCACATCATGCGGGTCTAAGCCGTGGGTATCGTATTCGCCAAGGTGCTGGAACGTTTGGCTATCTCGAATCCCTAACACGCCTCGCACACCGTCATAGTCATTTTCGGTGGTGAATAACACATCACCTGTTGCCGACAAACAACCGTGCCCGTCAAAATGTCGTCCATCGGTAGCAGCAATGCGTTGGGTCGATTGGGTTTGGAAATCCACCACCGCGCATTCAAAGGCAGGACGACGACCGAACATCAACACCTTATTCTCACTCATGGGCAAAAGCGCATGACCGCGTACATTCACTGTAACTGATTGGTATTGCTGTGTTTGCGTATCATAGCGTGTTAAAAAATGCCCACCTGCCGCATTATCAGCAGCGGAATACAAAGTGTGCGCTGTGGTTGTGTGTGCTGCCCTTGTGGTTTGCACCGCACGTCTCATCAAAGCACCCACTCCTAAAGCTGCACCCGCCGTAGCAGCGGCACTAGCGGCGGTAATCAACAGGAATTGACGACGGTTCATACGTTTAATCCCCATCATTATCATTAAAGCCTAATTGTGTACCCAACACTTTGGCGAGTTGGCGTTTGATACCCATCTGAATGTCATTTCCAAGGTAATAATAACCATCTAATTCTTTGGTTTTGCCAGACTGAATTAATTCAAATGGGTCGGCACTGGGTTCGGGTAATAGTAAATAGTTGCGTAGACGTGATTCGGTTGTGTCAGCAACGACGGCTTCAACCTTGGTGCTGTTGTGAGTGCGTAACCATTCCAACACTCCGCCATCACGCAAAATACGCATCATGCCATCCATATTGGCGCGAACACTTTTAATCGCATAACCACTACGCCAATTTTCCAGTTGATAAGCGTTGGAGGTATTTAAAACCTCTTGTTTGCCTTCGGTATTCAGGTCAATACCTTTACCTAATGGGTTGCCAATGCGATTTTTGGCTGATTTTTCAGCGGACTGATACAGTTTGCTGACCAACAAATCAATAGCTTGTTGTGCACTACTGAACGTTACATTGCCTTTATGAGCGTTGCGGAATTGTGTTGCGTAGGTATTGCTGTCGTCCTTTAACCACTGATCCGCAATGATTTGAATGTTCTTGCGTAACAATTCACTGGCAGCCTGCACATACGCACAACGCCGTTTACCCGCATTGCCTTGGAACAGCTCTAACAGTTGTGTGTCGGTTTTGTCGCGGTCAAATAGCAGAAATTCCAATGTACCCAAACCTTGCCCGCCAACGCCTGCCGCTTCTACCGCTGCGACATCCAATGCTGTTGTAGCATTTAGCAATTGGTTAATAATGATTTTTTTAGGTGGGTTGAAATTAATTTGAAAGTCGATTTGGTTTTCCACCGCAGGGCCAAACAATAAAGCATCGGTGCGTTGCCATGCGAGCAGGGTTTCCCCCCAGCCTTGACGTAGGATTTTGAAATTTTCCGCATTAGGTGTGCCGCAAAACGTTTGGCTACGTTGCATTAATGTGTTTGCACTGACATCTAATTCGCGGTACAGCGGGCGAATCCCACCATCGACCAGTTGTGCCAGTAATTTATCCGCATCGGCTAAAGGTTTGGCAGAAGCGGCGGCAGGGGGCGTGGTTGCCGTTGGTTTGGCTGTCGTCGTATCCGCAACGCTTAGCGTCGTGTGCAGGCTAAACAAGCAGATAGCGAAGATGGCTGGATATTTCATTAGCATTACCATTACAGACTGTTTAGGAAGCGCAGTAAAGCCGCGCGTTCGTTAGCGTTCAAATTCAAAACACGTTGGCGTGCGGTTTCGGCTTCGCCGCCGTGCCATAAAATCGCCTCCATGATAGTGCGGGCGCGTCCGTCATGCAGAAAACGGGTATGACCGTTCACTTTTTCCACCAAACCAATGCCCCATAACGGCGCGGTACGCCATTCTCGGCCGCTGGCTAAAAAATCGGGGCGGTTATCGGCTAGCCCTTCGCCCATGTCATGCAGTAATAAATCGGTAAAAGGTTGAATGGTTTGCTGTGATAATTCGGGGAATCCGACCTTTTCCGCCGTTTTCAGCTCGGGCAAATGGCACGCGGCACAACCTGCTTGTTGGAATAAGCGTTGCCCTTGTTGTACCTCAACATTTTCCACGTCGCGCCGTGCGGGTACAGCCAGCAGTGACGCGTAATACACCACCGTGTCTAGCAAAGTATTACTGATTTCTGGCGAGCCGCCGTTAGGGGCGTGCAAACAGGCGGCTTGTTTGGGGGGGCAATGGGTTTGTGGGAAACGTTCTGACGTAATCCCTATATCATTATTGAAAGCAGCAGCGACTTGTTGCGCAATGGACGGCTGGTTTGCTTTCCAACCAAATCGCCCGCTGACGGTTTGTTGCAATGCTGCATCCCACACCTGATTGAGCCGCCCTGAAATACCATCATGATTATGGTCATCAGGATCAGCGTGGTTTAACAGTGTGGTTTCAGCCACCGCTTCCAATAAGCCTAAACCGATCATCACGGGAGCGACGCGCACCGAGAATTGCGTTTGTGGGTGTAATGCGCCGTCCGACAAATCCTGAATACTCAGCATGGGTTTTTGTAAAGTGTATGGTGTGCCGTCTTTAAACTGCCCTCGGATTTCCTCGTAATGCAGTTGCGGTTTGCCTTCACCTTGTAATGCTGGAATCGCATTCGGTTGTAACTGCAAACCGTAAGTCGGTTCGGGTACAGCCCCCGATTGTGTCAGCACGTCGACAGGGGTTTTGCTATCGCTCGGAATGCTCAAACGCACCAGCATTGATAAAAACGGCTCATCTTTCGTTAGGGGCGGATGCCCTTTACCATCTTTAACATGACAGCCTTGGCAGCTATTCAAGGTGAATAAAGGGCCAAGGCCATCGCGTGCTGTGGTAGAAGCGGGGGCAATCACCCACGGTTGTTGGAAAAAAGCGTTACCGACGAAAAAATTATCACGGCGTTCGAGGCTAGTATTGGCGGCGGGTAGGGTGAAAGCATTCGCGCTGGTGTCAAACACTGTCGTTGCACCACCGGATAACCGCGCATCCGTGAGCGTTTCGCTGTTGGCTATTCCTGACCACAGCAAGGCCGTCAGGAAAATGGCTAGTATGGCTTTCATGGGAAAATCCTACGGTAACAAAATGCCAGATTATCCACCAAAAGAATCGCTGCTTTCAGGGTTCAAGTTTGCTACCCCCAACATTTTGGCGGCTGCTTCAATATCCGCTGTTTGGCTACGCAACGCCGAAATAGTGGCTCTAATCCGTTTTGTGCCATCTTTATTGCTGGCAACGATTTGTTGGTCAAACGGTTCACCTGCTTGGGCGGCATCGACAATGGCTTGCGCTTTTTGCTGGGTTTCTGCCAGTTTTTTTACCAAATTTTCGCTGGTAGTTTGATCCTTAATGGCGACTAATTGCGCCAAACTTGCTCCTGAGACGGTTGTGCCATCGGTGCGGGTGTAAGTGCCATTAAAAATGTTTTGGATGCTGCGAGCATTTTCGGCAATGTCATGGTGCGTGTTATCGCTAAAACAGGAATGCTCATCCTCCTGCGAATGAGCTAATAACGCCACATTCATGCGTTCACCTGCCAATTCGCCCAAGCTCAAACTGCCCATGCCGAATAACATGCGGCGTAAGGCTTCGGTTTCATTTAACGCTAAAAAGGCTTTGCGGTAGTTGTCTTTGCCTTCTACCCAATCATCAGCCATGGTTTGTAAGTCGGTAACAAGCAAATCAGTGGCGGCTTTTAAGTACTCCGCGCGCCGCTCACAGTTAGCGTTGGTACATGCATCCCCTTTGACAAAATCAGTGTAGGGACGCTTACCAGCGGCTTTGGGGTCTTCATTAAAGTCTTGTCCCCACAATAAAAACTCAATCGCGTGATACCCAGTTCCGACGTTTTTTTCTGACCCACCTTTTTCATTAAGGGATTTGAGCAGTGCTGTATCGATCTTTTCCTTACCCGCAATGATATTCGTGGTGGCGAATTTATTACCTTCTTCGCCTTCGTAAGCATCTGTTTTAACGTAATCAATTAAACCTTCATCTAACGGCCAAGCATTGAGCTGCCCTTCCCATTTGTCGACATTGGGGTTTCCAAAACGAAAAGCTTCTGTTTGGTTGTACGGTTTGCGAGCTGCCAGCCATGCGTCTTTAGCTGCTTGTTGGGTTTGTGCGTTGGGGTTGGCAATGAAAGCATTTACCTTTTCTTGCAATACTTTTGCTGTGTTTAACGCATCCGTGAAGTTCGTGTAGGCGAGATTAACGTAATTTTCCATGACCGCTTTGGGCGTAACGGTATCAGCGGCATAAACAAACGCGGGGGCGGCGAATAGTATCCCACTTAATAATGCACCTGATACTAAGTAGCTAATGCGTTTCATCGTAAATTTTTCTCCAAAAAAAGTCTGGCTGGAACGTCTACAAAGCGTGTTGGCTTGACCCTGAACTTAAAGGAACACAATCGAAAAAGAACTCAATAATCAGAATGTGTGGTGATAATTGGGTATTTTGCTACCACAATACAGCGATTGAAACGGTTAAGCGTCTTTTGTGGGTGTCTGTGTCGTAGTTTCCGGCACATTACTGTTGTTTTCTTCTGCGGAGGTGAGGATCAAATTACCCTTACGCGTAATGGTTAAGCAATAGGGGCGCTTACCGTGATGCAAAATAATTTTTTTACAGCCACGCATTAAATCTTCCAGATTAATGCTAGGTAGTTTGCTTTCTGTCATTCTTAACGTTCCAGTTATCATGCGAATGCACCTTGTGGGTTTAGGTCAAATTCAAATAACCCTGGTTTTAGGGCTTCCTCAATCACGTCACAGGCATGATCTTCACAGCGACCGCAACAAGTAGCGACTTTCAATTCTTGCTGAATCAGTGCGAAGGTATCGTGACCTTGTTTCACCGCTTTTTTGATCGCTTTGTCAGTAACAGCATGGCAAACACAGACGTACATAGCATCACCTAAACAATAATCATTCTTGATACTGATAGTGATGATAACCATCCTCATTTGCAAATGCAAGTGGTTCTCAATTATTTTCATGAAGCTGCAAAATGTGCTTGCTATTTAAATGAGAATCATTATTATCTTATGGCGAAAGCTGCACCACAGCGGCAAATCAATAGTCAAGCCATTGTGCTCATGTCGTTACTCCCGCAACAGCCAGACTATTCTTTTTTAAAAGCATTTTGTTTGCGGATATAACGCTGCACGGAGGTGCGTATGACGTTTTATGTAAACGCTTGGCTTGATAGAGTTGATCCCTTTGTGAGTATTCATGATAAACAGACAGGGGAGTTAATCGTCAAATTCAATAAACTCGAGTTGCAGGAATGTCTAGAACAGGGGGATTTTTGCCTCAGTGAACTGTGTGATACCACGCAGCGTGGGCAACAAGAATTAATCAAGGCACTGTTATTGACCCATTGTTCGCATGATTTGCGTTCATATTTGGAGCAACTGTCCACACAATGCCAGCAACAGCGATACGCAGGGTATCCTATCCAGGTTGTTGAAAGTGGAGGGACGATTGTGCCGTTTCGGCGCAAAACGGTTGCTGCTAATACTGCCGTTGCCCCGCGTTGGGCATAAGTTCTTAGGCGTTGAATCATTGTATTCACTCCGCTATCGAGTTTAGTTATTAATAAAAACAACACAAGCTGGATAGATTCCCAAGGCTTCTTCACTCAGGCTACAAAACGAAGCAAGCCATTAATAAACGCTCAAGCACAGGGGGGAAACCCCCTGCATTTTTTTGAAATCCTTCGCACTATTATTACTTATTGGCCAACTAATACATCGCTAGTGCTAACGTGTTATAGTAACTTTGTGTATGTTTTTAACGAACTAAATAAGGATGCACCATGCGTTTTACACAAGGTTCTATGCTTTTGAAAAAGATAGCGTTAGCGGGTTTGTTAGTGGGGATGCTGCCTTTGCAATGGGCACATGCTGCCCCCGAAATTGATGGTAAGCGTTTTGGCGATTGGGGTGGAACGTGTGAGAAAACGGGTTGTTTTTTGCAGCAAGTGCTTAACCAAAAAGATAAACCTTTAATGGCGACGGCGATTGGTTATCCACCGGGTAAGAATTTCCCAGCAGTGTTATTCCACCTGCCGCCAACCACGCAAATGAAAGATGGTGTGCAATTGCGGGTCGACAAAAATCCCACCATTAAATTCAATGGGAAATGCGACAAACAGGCTTGTTTTGCAGGGTTCGCTTTGGATGAAGAAATGATGGGACAGTTGGTCAAAGGTAAGCAAGCATTGGTGATGTTTACGCCAGCACCGAAGCAAAAACCCGTGGTATTACCTATTTCGTTGAAAGGTTTGGGGGCAGGTTTGAATGCTGTGCTGAAGTAGGCATTGCGTGGGATGTTGACAAATAGCACCACAGCCAGTAATTAAAAGCGTATCATTCTCATTTACTATGTTTGTTCGTGGGTAAGGTATGTTACGCAATTTAGCAAAATGGCTGTCGGTGCTGTTCCTGCTGGGGGTGGTGAATACGACGAGTAGTGCGGCTGATGGCACGCAAACGTTGACTGGTAAGGCGCGGTTGGGTGAGCGTTTGTTTTTCGATGTGAACTTGTCGAAAAATCGTACCCAGTCGTGCGCGACTTGCCACAATCCGGCAGCGGGTTTTGTTGATGACCGTTCCCACGATAAAGTGGGTAAAGCGGTTTCTGTGGGTGATGATGGCAAATCCTTGGGCGACCGCAATGCGCCAACGGCGGCTTATGCGCAATTTAGCCCGTTATTCGCGCAGAAATCGAAGAACCAACGTTATGCGGGTGGGCAGTTTCACGATGGACGGGAAAAAGACTTAGCCGGACAAGCGGGTGGTCCTCCGTTAAATCCTGTTGAAATGGGTATGCCAGACAAAGCAGCAGTGGTTGCACGTTTGCAAGAAAATGCGGATTACGTCCAGTTATTCAAACAACTATTTGGGGATACGGTATTTGTCCAGGCTGATAAGGCTTATGCGGCAATGGCGGAGAGTCTTGGTGAGTTTGAAAAAACGGCTGTATTCGCGCCGTTCGATTCTAAATACGACCGTTACCTTAAAGGTGAAGTGGAATTAACGGAGCAGGAATCATTGGGCGAATCTTTATTCTTTTCCAAACAATTTACCAATTGCAATCACATCTTGGTAATTGATATACCAAACAAATTTGTTAATGCTTACTGGATCTAAGAAATGAATGTGAGTACCACTCAAACCTGCTGGATGAGGGCCTGAGAACTCTTCAACGCGTACGTTTGCGGCATTTACGCTTGGTACGTTTGCGCCAGCTGCTTTACACACAAAAAGTGTTCCTTCATGTAAACGGCTTAATACGGTTAAACCATGTTGAAACGCTTCTGCATTTTCTTTAATCACAACTGTAGGATCTGCCGCTAATGGATTGGTATCCATTGCATTGACAAAAATAGAGCTT
>CAZTUZ010000120.1:0-8439 GCA_964617055.1 uncultured Thiothrix sp. | reverse complement strand
TTTTATAATTTATAAGCAAACGGCACAGATTATTCACGTTGCACAAAAAAAGGGGTGCAATCGCACCCCTTGAAAAAGTAGCAGGACAAATAGGAGCTATGACATTACTTGGTCAATGGAATGCTATAGCTTACTAAGAATTGTGCATCTTTGTCTGCAGCAGCCTCTTTATTAACCACAAACTTGCTGACGGCAAAGCTCAGATTGTCATTGTATTGATAGCCCAATTGTAAATGTCCTGGGTCACCAGCACCTTCGGTACTGTGTTGACCGTACAAAGCTGAGTATTTACCTTTGGTGTAACTGATTGTACCGTAACGGTATTCTGCTGCGTCGTCGCCTTCGATAGCTTCGTAGAGTGTCGCTTTGACAGGGCCATAACCAACGGAGATTACCGCATCCGCTAAATCGCCCGCATTAATATCTTTGTCGGGGTAAACGTAAGTCCACAGACTGGCATCAACGTCCAACTTACCCAATTTTCCGCCCCAACCTGCATATAAATCATACTCATTGCCATTAGTAGCATCACCGGAAGAACCCCAGATACCTGTGTACAAGCCGGATTTGCCTTTGTATTTTAAATCGCCCGATACAGCCGCATCGCCATCACCCAAATCAATACCACGCCACAGATACATGTTGGCAACGCCCACAGACGCTGCCACTTCAGCATGAGCCACTGGTACAACAAACGCAGTCGCAAACAGGGCTACGAGACCACTGGCAATAATCTTTTTGGCATTCAGCATACGACACCTCAACTTAAATGAAATAAAAGGTTTAACAGTAACGCCCTAAACTAACGGACAATTGACTGGAAATCCCTAGCAACATGCGTGCCAAAATTTCATTTAGAATACAATGTCTTATATTGGTGCAAAAAAACCAGTTATTGCACCATAATAAAGCGGTAACAATTAACCGCCTTATTTTTCTGGTTTAAGATTCAAATTCACCAGAACATTGCCTTTTTCATTCAACAGCTCCAATGACGAACCCACACGGTGGAAACGGCGCACTTTGCCCAAAGCGCGTAAGTAGTCAGCTTCTTCTTTCATTACCCCCGCTTGGGCACACGCTCGCCGACTCACACCGATCTCCTTGACGCGCAAAGTACCTTTATTCAGATTAATTGCGTACTGTGCAGAATAATTATTACAGCCACTATTGCCACTTAAAAACAATGGTTTGGATTCAAACTTCAATGTCATGCGCTGGCTGGATTCATTTGCAACCAAACCGCTTTTACCATCGTAATATCCTTGTACTTGCCAACTTGTACCCAACAAACCGTTGGCGGCCTTTTGCAACGTGGCCAGTACGTTGTTTTGGCTATCCAATAATACCAAACGCTGACCATCTAAACGGTACGCGGTGGTTTTTTCCAAAGCCTTGGTATACAAACGCGACGCAGCGTCTGCATCCCCCATACACCCCATCATGGTAGAGACCATTTTATCGGTTGGTATCCGCAAACTATTAGGAGCATTACCACTTAAGGAATACGCGCCATTAAAGAAGTTGCAACCATCACTGCCTGCGACTTTATCGCCTTTAAAATTCAATGAAGGCTGTGGCGACAAATTCATCAGAGGTGCACCTTTCCACCCCGTCAAACTTTGCAGTGTCCATTCTGTATTATTCAAAACTTGCGCCTGAGCCGCCCACGCACCCTGCCCCAATCCTGCAAAACCCAAGACTAACGGTAATAACCACGACTTTTTCAAAACCATTCTCCCCTTCAATCAAATTCAATAAGCAAACTAATAGACTATAAAATTTGAACAGAAGTTCAACATCCTGTTAAGTGAAAAAACGATCATCTAAACAACCCAACCTTAATCCTTGCAGATTTTGACCTTATCCATACACGCGCTTGGGGTTTTGCTACAATACTCCACCTTTGTTAGCCGATTGCAGCCTCAGTTATGTCCGTGCGAATTCATCCCCAAGTTGCCCACGCCTTATTTGATTACCCCAAATATTGGGCAGAATGTTATGGCACTGCCGATTACTTGCCCACATCACGCGCCGAAATGGACGCGCTGGGCTGGGATGCGTGCGACATTATCATTGTCACGGGTGATGCTTACGTCGACCACCCCTCGTTTGGCATGGCAGTCATCGGGCGGGTGTTGGAAGCGCAAGGTTTCCGCGTCGGCATCATTGCGCAACCCGACTGGCATTCCAAAGACGCATTCATGGCTCTGGGTGCGCCGACGTTATTCTTCGGCGTGGCGGCGGGTAACATGGATTCAATGATCAACCATTACACCGCCGACCGCAAACCGCGTTCCGACGATGCTTACACCCCTGGCGGCATGGCAGGCAAACGCCCCGACCGCGCCACGCTGATTTACACGCACCGTTGCCGCGAAGCCTTCCCCAACGTACCGATTATTATTGGCGGCATCGAAGCCTCGCTGCGGCGCATTGCACACTTTGACTACTGGCAGGAAAAAGTCCGTACCTCGATTTTAATGGATGCGGCTGCCGACCTGCTGCTGTACGGCAATGCCGAACGCGCCATTATCGAAGTTGCGCACCGCCTTGCAGCGGGTGAAAGCGTGAACAACCTCACCGACGTGCGCGGTACAGCCTTCGTGCGCCGCGATTCGCCGCAAGGTTGGATGGAAATCGACTCGTCGCGCATTGACCAACCAGGCAAAATCGACCGCATTATCAACCCGTATTTGAACACCACGGACATGAACGAATGCGAGATTGAAAAGCGTAATGTGCAATGGTTCAGCTACGAAGACCCGCGCAGCAAACGTGCCGACGAACACAAATTAACCTTTCACCCGCGTGCTAAATTGGAACGCGATAAGACCGTGATTCGCCTACCGTCTTATGAAAAAGTGAGTAAAGACAAAGCCTTGTATGCTCATGCCAACCGCGTGCTGCACTTAGAAACCAACCCCGGCAATGCGCGAGCTTTGGTGCAAAAACACGGCAATGTCGATGTGTGGATTAATCCGCCACCGATTCCGCTCACCACGCCGGAAATGGATTGGGTATTCGGTTTGCATTACGCGCGTTTGCCGCATCCGACGTACCAAGGCGCACGCATTCCCGCTTATGAAATGATTCGTTTCTCGGTGAATATCATGCGCGGCTGCTTTGGCGGTTGTACGTTCTGTTCGATTACCGAGCACGAAGGGCGCATTATCCAAAACCGTTCGCAGGAATCCATCATCCGCGAAGTGGAAGAAATCCGCGATAAAGTCCCCGGATTTACGGGCGTTATTTCCGACCTCGGTGGTCCTACCGCAAATATGTACCGTCTGGCGTGCAAAGACCCGAAAATCGAAGCCTCGTGCCGCAAACCCGCGTGCGTTTACCCCGATATTTGCCAAAACCTCAATACCGACCACGCTGCGTTGAAGGAATTATACCGCACCGCTCGCACCTTACCCGGCATTAAAAAGGTATTAATTGGTTCAGGCTTGCGTTACGACTTGGCGGTGAAAGACCCCGAATACATTAAAGAATTGGTCACGCACCACGTCGGTGGCTATTTAAAAATCGCACCCGAACACACCGAAGAAGCCCCGCTGTCGAAGATGATGAAACCAGGGATTGGCACTTACGACGAGTTCAAACGTCTGTTTGAAAAATACACCAAAGAAGCGGGTAAAGAACAATATTTAATCCCCTATTTCATTGCCGCGCACCCCGGCACGTCCGATGAAGACATGCTCAACCTCGCACTGTGGCTGAAGAAAAACGACTTCCGCGCCGACCAAGTGCAAGCGTTTTACCCCTCGCCAATGGCATCCGCCACCACCATGTACCACAGCGAACGCAACCCGCTGCGCCCCGTCACCTACAAAAGCGAAAAAGTCGCCACCGCCAAATCACCCGAACAACGCCGCCTACACAAAGCCTTTTTGCGCTGGCACGACCCGAAGAACTGGCCATTACTGCGCAAAGCCATCGCCGCAATGGGACGGCAAGAACTCATCGGTGACGGTGCTAACCAACTGATTCCCCACTACAAAGCGGGTGAAGAAAACCTCGTGTATGAATCCCACCGCCGCAAAAACAAAGGCGGAGAACACCAAAAACGCACCGGAAAAGCCGCACCAGCAACGGGCAAAACCGCGACAAATCACCCCACAAAAGCCGCTGCCAAACCACAACAAAACAAACCACAAGGCGGGAAAATTCTCACGCAGCATACGGGCTTGCCGCCGAAGCCACGGGCGGATGGGGATGGTAAACCGAAGCCAACGGGGAAACCCAAACAACGCAGCAAGTAGATGGCTAATCAATCACTTTTTGAACTGTTCGTTTTTAACGGAGAGGATCATTAACAAACCTCCCACACCAGCCGTTCAAACCCCAACGCTACTACCGCCAGACAGCGTAAGCGGTGCGGTTCGCGGTATTTTGCTTCCAATACCGTGCGGTAATGCTGCAATTGCTGGCGTGCGCCGTGCAATGCCGTTTGTACCGCTGGCAAAGCCGCCAACGTTTCTCGCGGTTGAGCGCGAACTTGTTCACCACTTAAACCCAAATCCGCCAATGACAGGTATTTAAATTCCAACACCATGTCTAATAGTGCATATTGGCGCATATTCGGGCGCACAATTAAAATTAAATCGGAATAACGTCGCTGTAATGCCGTTTCCGAATCCATAATGTAATAGGTGTCATTAAATAATAAGGTGAGGAAGGCGGTTTTTACGGTTAATTCATTGCTCCAACGGTAATCACGGTTATTGAATACCGCGAAATACTTGCTTTCCATAAAATCCGCTAACGGCTGTAAATCAGCAGTTTGGTAAAACTTGTCAGTCAGGCGTTGCAAGCTGCGTCGTTCACCTGCATCGGGCAAGGTATTGCGTTTGATTTCCTCGACGTATAAACCCCGAATCACTAAGTTCGGAATATCCAAAATCAATTCTCCAATTACCCCGCGCCCACTCAGCGTTAATACTCCAAAGAAATACAACAAAGACACCATGTAATCGGGGTCAGTTTGAATGTCATGCAGCTTTTCAATACCGAACTGGTTTTCCAAACGTGATAGCGTTACGGTTTGTTGCTCATCCAAAATCGCAGCAATCACGGTTTTACCAGCAGGTAAATTCGCAATGTAACGGATTTTATTCGCATCCATTGCCAAATTGCCATCCAAGATTTGCGGCGGGGCAGTGCAATATTCCTGATAATAACGCAGAAAATAAAACACTAATGTTGGGTTATACACTTTTTCTCGATGACTATCGTCACAAAAACGGTAGCCATTGTAAAACTGGCGCATGGTTTCCAACGCAGCTTGCACATTATCACTGGCTTGCTGGCATTCTGTGTTGATAGTGGTAATTAACTGAATAAGTTCAGGCGTTGTCACTCCACACAACGTATTGAATTTCGGCTCAAGGTAAATATGGGTGGCGACATTATACCCGCTAGTCATGTCACTCATGACTAAAGGTGAAACGCCTGTAATGAATACCCGCCCGATTTTCCCTTCCGAGGCATTGCCTTTAATGGCTTTGAATAAAGTTTTTAAAATTCCTTCGCTTTGTACCAAATCTTCATAACGTTGCTGATTCGGACGAACCTGCATTAACACTTCATTGGCAAAATTGTCGTATTCGTCAATCAATAGGTAAAGTTGATGACCACTGCTTGCCACCGAACTCAATAACGATTCAAATGAAAATAAGGCATCATCGGCGCGTATTGTCACCGGAAATTTCAAATGGCTTTGATACGTCTGCACAAAACGCTCAATCGACGCATTCACATGCCCAAACAAATAACGGGTAATGGCAGCAGTATCACCTTGCGCGGAGACTTTGGAAAAATCCCAGCGCAAAATCAGGTATTGATTGTGTTCCCGCGTCGGGTTTTGCCCCACTGCCAGATCGCCGAACAACGCGACAAACTCATCTGCCCGATTAAGGTCGTAATAATTCGCCAGCATGGACAATAACAACGACTTACCAAAACGGCGCGGACGTAAGAAGACCAGTTGCTCGCCTGCTTGTTCGAGTGCGGGGATATAATGGGTGCGGTCAAGGTAGAGCTTGCCCGTGGTGCGTATTGCATGGAAATCACTGTTTCCATAGGGAAAATGAATCATAGTACCGCTGCTTTCCAAACCAAGGTGACACCCAATTCTAGCACGATATGTCGTCACCTATCTGACGTTATGGTAAGTTCTTCTTAAAAAACTCATCTATCTTTTCAAAAGGAATCAGCTTTACATTATCATATAGGTCAACATGTACAGCATTTGGAATAATCATTAGCTCTTTAGGATCATTTGCCATTTTATAAGCATCCTCACTGAAATACCGCGAATGAGCCTTTTCACCCGCGATTATTAAAATTGGGCGTGGTGCAATTTCTTTAATGTAAGACATAATTGGCATATTCATGAACGATAATGCTGTAGTCATTGACCAAGCTGCATTTGAATTAATAGAGTTTTTATGAAATCCTCGTGGAGTTTTGTAATAATCATAATAATCAGCAATAAATTGAGGCTCTTCGCCTGTTAATTTATCAGGTAAAGCATGGGACTTATCATAGAAGGGAGTCCCTGCCTCTGCATCCATCCAACGTTGTTGGCTCAAACTTTCTAAAATGTCCGTGCGTTGCTTCAATGTCATGCTATCGTTGTACCCTTTTGACATAACTCTGGTCATATCATACATACTAGCAGTCACAACCGCTTTTACACGTTTATCGATAGCCGCTGCGTTTAAAGCCATTCCACCAAAACCACAAATACCAATAATACCTATTCGTTTTCGGTCAACAAATGACTGTAAACCCATGTAATCCACTGCTGCACTAAAATCCTCTGTATTAATGTCTGGTGAAGCAATATTGCGTGGCTCTCCACCACTTTCCCCTGTATACGATGGATCAAAAGCCAATGTAACATAACCATATTCTGCCATTGTTTGAGCATATAACCCAGAAGACTGCTCTTTAACAGCACCAAATGGACCACTTACGATAATTGCAGCCAATGCTTTATTACCCATATCGCTTGGCATATACAAATCTGCCGCTAATACAATGCCAAAACGATTTTTGAAAGTAACTTTTTTATAACTTACTTTATTACTTTTAGGGAAAGTTTTATCCCACTCCTTGCTTAGTTCCACTGTATTACTTCCTGTCATCATTGAATTTGTTTCCGCTGCTGCAATTTTTGAAATACTCATTAATACGGTAATACTAATTATGCCTGTCACTAATAACGCACGCTGACCGTATTGGCTAGTCAATGTGCCTAATTGGCTCAAAGAACCCGAGCCAAAAATCAAACGGGTTGGATTGTGATACATAAACTGCATGGTGCATCTCCTGAATAATGAGTTTTCACAATTTACGGCTACACACCTCAACACCGATAGCATGATCCTGCACGATTCTTGCCTGATCCTCTACTGCCTGCTGTGTTGGATGGCGTACCTTGCTACTATCAACACCGCGCATAAAACCCATAATTAGGATATTCCATGCCACATATCCCTACCCTTGCCGAGCAATTAGCACATTGGACAGCCAACCATTTGAATTACGATACACCAATTATTGGTTTGAGTTTGCATCGTGCTGAAGCTCCCACCGCTCCCACTAGTTACACCCTACTACCAGCCATCTGTCTAATCGGGCAGGGAGCAAAACGGGTCATGCTGGGTGAAGAAATGTATGTTTATGATGCACAACACTTTCTGGTTTCGTCGGTGGATTTACCTGTAGTGACGCAAATCTTTGAAGCCAGCGCAGACCAACCGTATTTAGGTCTAACCTTGCAACTGGATTTACAAGTGTGCTCACAATTGATGGCGGATAACAGTCTTCCGCCCGTTCCACCACAAGTATTGCGCGGCATGGCAGTAAGTGAATTGTCATCCCCCCTGCAAAATGCTATCCAACGCCTATTGGACTTATTGGATACGCCCGATGATATTCCGATCATTGCACCGTTAATTCAACGTGAGATTTGTTATCGCCTATTAGTAGGTGAACAAGGCGCACGCCTACGCCAAATTGTGTTGGCAGGGAATCACGATTATCAGCTTGCGCGGGTAATTGACTGGCTTAAAAACAATTTTCATCGTACTTGTCAAGTAGCCGATTTAGCCGCACTTGCCAATATGAGCAGTTCGGCATTTCATCAGCACTTTCGTTCACTAACTGCAATGACACCGATCCAATTTCAAAAACGCCTACGCTTGAATGAAGCCAGACGGTTAATGCTGACCGAAAATTTTGATGCCGCCAACGCTGCATTTCGCGTTGGTTACGAAAGCCCATCGCAATTTAGTCGTGAATACAATCGCTTATTTGGTGCACCCCCATTGCGTGATATTAAGAAGCTACGGACGTGACAGAAGAGATTGCTAACCGTTATTTCAAACCTATCCAAATCTACCTGTAGCTAACTAAAAGTAGGCA
>CAZTUZ010000119.1:0-8450 GCA_964617055.1 uncultured Thiothrix sp. | reverse complement strand
TATGTGCGCCGTATCGACATTCGTGGCAACAACCGCACCAAAGACGAAGTTTATCGTCGTGAAATGCGTCAGTTGGAGAGTTCTTGGTTCTCCAAGGAACAAGTGGATCGTTCTAAAGTGCGTTTGGAACGCTTGCCTTATGTGGAAGAAGCGAGTATCGAAGCTGAGCCTGTCGCAGGAACAGAAGATCAAGTGGATTTGATTGTGACAGTCAAAGAACGTTCTTCCAACCAATTCCGTATTGGCGCAGGTTATTCTCAATCGCAGGGGATGTTGTTTAACGTCAATCTGAACCAAGACAACTTCATGGGGACAGGTAAGGAGTTGGATGTCAACTTCGACAATAGTAAGGTGAACAAAAACTACAGCCTCAGTTACACCAATCCTTATTACACTCCCGATGGTATCAGCCGTGGTTTTAGTACTTACTACAATAAATACGATGCAGAAGCAGGTGATATTTCGAGTTACGCGTCTAACCGTTATGGTGCATCAGTCAACTACACTGTACCACTGAGCGAGCACGACTCGGTGTATGCTAGTGTTGGTGCGGAAAAACGCGAGATTGTTTTGGGGGATGACCCTGCAACCCGTATTACGGATTTCGTGAATACTAATGGTAGTAAATTCAATCAGATACCTGCTACCGTAAGTTATGTGCACGATACCCGCAACCGGACCATCTTCCCTACAGAAGGTCAACGTCATCGCGTTTCCTTGCAGGCCTCAGCACCCGGTAGTGATTTGGAATACCAAAAGTTGACCTACGACGGGGCGGTATATGTGCCAGTCACGGATACTGTGACATTTGCAGCCAAAACGAAAGTCGGTGCGGGTAATGCGTCTGGAAAATTGGATAAATTGCCGTTTTTCGATAAATATTACGCAGGTGGTATTAACTCCGTGCGTGGTTTTGAGGATAGCAGCCTAGGCACACATGATGAAAATGATGACCCAACAGGTGGCGATTTCTTGGTCACAGGTACGGCAGAATTGCAATTCCCTATGCCATTAGCCCAAGATGTCAAAGGGCTGAAAATGAGCACTTTCGTGGATGCGGGGAATGTATTTACGGATTCTGGCTCATTTGAAGCTAAAGATTTGCGCTACTCAGCGGGTGTCGGTGCGGTCTGGTTATCGCCAATCGGTCCATTTGAAATTAGCTATGCTAAGCCATTAAATGCAAAAGATGGCGATAAAGAGCAAAAAGTGCAGTTTAGTATCGGGGCATCGTTCTAAACACGTTGAGTGATTCGTGATTGAAGGTATAAAGGTTTGGACATGACAAATTGCAAGCAATGGCTACTTCGCGGCTTATTCGCTACGGTGTTGTGTCTGAACCAGACAATAGCGCAGGGGAATGAGGCCATTTCCCCGCGCATTGCGGTTGTTAATGTAGCAGATTTATTGGAAAAAGCCCCTCAGGCAATTGATGCAGATAACCAGTTGAAAAGTAAATTTTCAACGCAGGAGCAGCAACTAGAAACGGAGAAAGTTGCGATTAAACAAGCTCAAGATGATTTAAAACAGCAAATTGAATCAGAATCTTTGAGTGCGGAAGAACAGCTTCGGCGCGAGCGTGAACTGCGTGGGCGTGAGCGCACCTACCGTCGTAGCCTAGAAGATTATCGTGATGCCGTGAGTAATGACCGCGCGCAGGCTCTGGATAAATTGCAATCTGAAATCTTTAATGCTATCGAAAAAGTCCGGGAAAAAGAGGACATCGATATTGTATTTCGTGAAAATACTTACATCACTGCCAGTAAACGCATTGACATAACAGCGCGTGTTTTGGATTACCTCACCGCTCTTAAAAATCAGACAGAGCAAGCGCAACCCACCCTAAAACCGCAGGAATAAATGTATCATGTCGCTTAGTTATTCATTGCAGGAGCTTGCAGACTTGACTCAGTCGCAAGTGCAAGGCGATGCACAGTATCGTGTTAGTGGTGTGGCTTCCGTGGAGCAAGCGCAAGCTTCGGACATTGGTTATATTCGTGGAGGGAAATTTCGCCATTTTCTACAAAGCTCACATGCTGGTGCGCTGATTCTGCCGCCTGATTTGGCGATGGAGTATAAAGGAAACGCTTTAATCAATCGCGACCCTTACCTAGCTTATGCTAAGGTTGTGACCCATTTACACCCCATTTCTTGGCCAGACAGTGGCATTCACCCCACCGCCAGTATTGCTGATGATGTGGTGTTAGGGCAAGGCTGTACCATCGGGGCACATGCAGTTCTCGCCGCTGGTGTGGTCTGTGGCGACGGTGTCAGTATCGGTGCGGGGTGCGTTATTGGCATGAATTGTCAAATCGGGGAGAATACACGCCTCTATCCAAACGTCACTCTGGGGTATAATACGCAGATTGGTCAACGAGGGATTATTCACTCAGGGGCTGTGTTGGGTGCGGATGGGTTTGGTTTTGCACCAGAACAGGGTGCTTGGTATAAGATACCGCAAATTGGCAATGTCGTTGTTGGCGACGATGTGGAAATCGGAGCTAATACAACGATAGATCGCGCAGCGATGGGGTCAACCCGTATCGGAAATGGCGTAAAATTGGATAATCTCATCCAAGTGGCACATAACGTGCAGATCGGCGATCATACCGCGATTGCAGGCTGTACGGCGATTGCGGGTAGCACTCACATTGGACGTTATTGTCGCATTGCTGGCATGTGCGCAATCACGGGACACTTGCACATTGCTGATCACGTCACTTTGACGGCAACCACGTTTGTGACGCATTCGATTACGCAGGCTGGAGTTTATTCTTCCGGTACAACGATAACAGAAGCAGCGCATTGGCGGAAAAATGCAGTGCGCTTTAATCAATTGGATACCTTAGCACGTCGCCTAGTGGAGTTAGAAAAACAAGTCGCCGCGCTACAAAATAAGGATACATTTTGAGGTACACATGGGCACGATGAATATCAACCAGATTAAGAACTACCTTCCACATCGCTACCCGTTTTTGTTGGTAGATCGCGTCATAGAGTTTGAAGTTGGCAAGTCATTGCGTGCTATTAAAAATGTGACTAACAACGAACCATTCTTTAATGGTCATTTCCCTAATCAGCCAATTATGCCAGGGGTCTTGATTATCGAAGCGTTAGCTCAGGCCACTGGTTTACTGGGCTTTCGTACAATGGGTGAAGAACCACAGCAAGACACCTTGTATATGTTAGTCGCTGTGGATAAAGCACGTTTTAAACAAGCAGTTATACCAGGGGATCAACTGGATATGCGCGTAAGCCTGCTGAAACGCAAGGGGATTATGTGGGTATTCAATGCCGAAGCCTATGTCGATGACAAATTAGTTGCTTCGGCGGAACTCATGTGTGCTGCTAAAAAAGAGGAAGCTGCTTGAGTGGCTTAATCCATCCCGCTGCCATTATTCACCCTTCTGCGCAGATTGCAGAAGGGGTTGAAGTTGGCGCGTATGCGGTTATCGGGGCAGATGTGGTGATCGGTCGTGATAGTCGTATTGGTTCGCATGTGGTAATCGATGGTCCGACCCGTATTGGGGTGGAAAACCACATTTATTCGTTTGCATCGATTGGTGCAGCACCACAAGACAAAAAATTCAAAGGGGAAGCCACCGAGTTGCTGATCGGTGATCGTAATGTGATTCGTGAATGTTGCACGTTGAATCGTGGCACAATACAAGACAAAGGCAAAACGATTATCGGCAACGATAACTGGATCATGGCTTACGTTCACATTGCCCACGATTGCACGGTTGGCAACAACACGATTTTCGCCAATAGTGCAACATTAGCCGGACATGTCGAAATCCAAGACTGGGTTATTTTGGGGGGCTTTACGCTGGTGCATCAGTTTTGTGTGATTGGCGAACATGCTTTTACGGGTATGGGGTCGGCAATCGGCAAAGACGTACCACCGTATGCAATGGTATCGGGTGCTCCGGCCATACCGCATAGTATCAATCTCGAGGGGCTAAAACGGCGCGGTTTCACTAAAGATGCAATGCACCGCATTAAGGAAGCTCATCGCATACTTTATCGCCAGAATCTCACTACCGTAGAAGCACTGACGAAACTGGAAAGTGCGTGGGGTGAACACGATGACATTCAACGTTTGGTAGCATTTTGCCGTCAAAGTCAGCGGGGGATTATCCGCTAACCGTATGAAACGCATTGCCATTATTGCAGGGGAAGCATCGGGTGATTTACTAGCGGCACGTTTGATCATGGCATTGCATCAGCATGACCCTGATTTGACCTTTGAAGGAATCGCAGGCAAGGAAATGCAAGCAGCAGGTTGCCGCAGTCTGTTTCCGCTAGAAAAGTTATCTATCATGGGTTTAGTGGAGGTGTTGAAACACTTACCCGAGCTACTGTCGATTCGCCGCCAATTGTTGGAACATTGGTGCCATAATCCGCCGGATTTGTTCATTGGTGTGGATGCGCCGGATTTTAACCTGCCACTTGCCAAGCGATTGCATGCTAAAGGGGTTCCGACCGTGCATTATGTCGGTCCTTCGGTTTGGGCATGGCGACAGGGGCGTGTGCGTAACATGCGGGGCAATATTGATCTCATGTTGACATTATTTCCATTTGAGGTTGAGTTTTACCGTCAACACCGAATTTGTGCAGAATTTGTTGGGCATCCATTAGCGGATGAGGTGATTTTTGACGGGGATCGCGCTGAGGCACGCCAACGACTGAAATTGCCACAGAATCAACGCATTATTGCTGTTTTACCAGGAAGTCGTGTAGGCGAAATTCGCCGCCTTGCGCCTGACTTTTTATTGGCAGCACAACAATTGTATCAACGTCATCCTGATTGGGTGTTTGTTACACCAGTTGTTAACGAGCGATTGCGCGATGTGTTGTTGCAATTGCAGCAAGAACATACGCCAACATTGCCGATCCAGTTGTTGGATGGGCAGTCGCGTACCCTTATGCAAGCCGCTGATGTTATTTTATTAGCATCAGGCACAGCAGTATTGGAAGGTATGTTAGCAGGACGCTTAATGGTTGCGGCTTATCGTGTCGCGCCATTAACCATGTGGTTATTAAGAACATTCAAGTTATTAAAGGTTAAATACGTCACATTGCCGAACCATTTGGCAGGAGAAGCACTCGTTCCTGAAATCTTACAAGAAGAAATCTCACCACACAGCCTAGCGCAAGCTGTAGAAAATATATTGGCTCTGAGCATAGAGCGTCGCACTTACATCCTACAACAATTCCAAAAACTACATGTACAGTTGCAAAAAAATGCCAGTCAAACGGCAGCTAATGTTATTCTTAACTTTTTTATGAAAAATAAATAGGCATAAACCGATGGTCTATCTCACTAAGCTTAAACACACGGGTTCTGTGATCAGTTCTACTGACCAATTTGGGGCAAAAATGTTTGATGTCGCAGAACGATACTTTTCGCAGTATGGTCGCGGTGTGTTTGTGGGTACGGGGAGTGGGGTAGTGGCACAGTATTTTATGCAAACGCCGATTCCGTTTGTGTTTGTTGAAAAACTAACTGAGTTTGTGCACAAGTTTCATGCGCGATTTGGGGCAGAAACGCCATTGTTGGCAAAGGATTTTTTCACCTTACCGATTGATGAATCTGAGGGTGGTTTGGCTAATTGTTTGATTGTATCGTGTATGCCTGTCACAGGGCCGTTCTATTCAGAAAAACTGGTACAGCATTTTAGTGATGCGTTAAATAGTGGTTCAACTATTGTACAAATGAGCTATACACCATTTGTCAAACAAGTGCGTTTATTTGAGCGTTTGCAACGCGAAGGTTTTAAAGTGCAGCGTATGGGTACGGTCTTCTTTAACATCCCGCCTGCTTCTGTTTTTGTGATTCGGAAAATCTGATGTTAATCGCAGGAGTGGACGAAGTAGGGCGAGGACCATTAGCGGGGGCGGTTGTTGCTGCTGCGGTGATTCTTGATCCGAATCAGCCTATTACAGGGTTGAACGATTCTAAGAAATTAACAGCTAAACGGCGTGAGCGATTAGCTGTTGAAATTCGTGCCAAGGCCTTGGCGTGGAGTTTAGGGCGTGCGGAAGTCGCCGAAATTGATAGCATTAACATTCTTCAGGCGACTTTTTTGGCGATGCAGCGTGCTTTAGAAAGTTTGAGCATAATGCCAGATTTGGTTAAGATCGATGGTAATCGTTGTCCAAAATTGGCTTACAATATGCAGGCCATTGTTGGTGGCGATGCTACTGTTGCTGAAATAAGTGCTGCTTCGATTTTGGCAAAAGTGGCGCGTGACGCAGAATTAGTGGCGTTGGATCAAGAATATCCCCAGTATGGATTTGCCAAACACAAAGGATATGGTACACCGGAACATTTAGCCGCTTTGCGCCAACATGGTGCAACAGTGCACCATCGTCGAACATTTGCACCCGTTAGAAACGCATTATCTCAACCTTAAACCATGCCATGACATTTAGCCGATACATAATCGGCTAATATCTAATCTTTATCCTACTGTTTTTCAAAAAAATCCTCATTTAATCCAGTCATTTTTCTCTATCGACCGTATTTATTTGGTATGGGCGCAAAGCATTTTTAACATAAATTTTGTTGACTGAACTTTGATCATCAACTAGCATCATAAAAAAGCTTTATTGATTGATTGTTTTTTAATCTTTATACTGAACTTATTGGCAGTTTTATGATTGAATTTTAATCTATATAGATCAATTTTATTGATCATCTGACGGGATCGTGACTCAAGAAGTTTTTTTATTTTTTTATGATGCGTCTGTTAGGTATTTTAAGTCATTTTAGCATCGGGCTTGCGGTGTCGATAAATATCTAATTCTCTATGATTTGAGCTGTAATTGCGAGGTTATCATGCTCATGAAGAATTCTTTGGCCTTAAGTCTGGGCTTGGCTGTTTCTTTGGTTGGATGTAGTGGTGGAAGTCCTGATCCAAGTTCAAGCAATCCTTCTACAACCTTGGCTTCTGCGACGGGCGTTGGGGCAAAAGGTATTATCAAAAAAGGTGTTGTCGTTGCTTATGAAGTCAATGCAGATGGTTCAAAAGGAAAAGAAATCGGGCGCACTACCAGCGACGATAATGGAAAATATAGCATTGGTATTTTAGACACCTATACATTGGGTCAGGCTATTTTAATCGAGCTAACAAATAGCGATGAAACAGCGATGACCTGTGATGCCTTATCCGGTTGTGGCAGTATCTCATACGGTCAGGACATGAAATTATCATCGGGATTTACGATGAAATCCATCCTTGCCCCTGTTGATAAAGGGGAAAGTATCAGTGGCCAAATCACACCATTTACACACATGGCTGCAACCGCAGCGTTGGAAGAGTTGAAAAATGGTAAGTCAGCAAAAGTAGCAGTATCGGATGGTAACTCACAAATTAGTGCGATGGTTGGTTTTAATATCCAGAGCACATTACCATTTGACATTACCAAAGATTCAAAGGTAACGGGTGATGCTGTTAAATATGCTTTGTGGTTAGCTGCATTTTCTGATTTGATTTTTAAAAATGGCGGTGATGTTAATAGCATCTTAACAGCTTGGGCAGAAGAGTTCGCTGATGGGGATTTTGATGGCGGCAAAAAAGTTAATTTGAAAGCGTTGTTGGCTGAATTGAAAAATCAACTGAATGATTCACGCAACACTGATTTAGACAGTAATGCGCGTAACTCGGTGGATGCCAATCAGACCAAATTGGATAGTTTAATTGGTGATGATGGTCATTATGACCCTAAACCATTAGATGAAAATGATATTGATGCCACTGATGTGCAACGTGCTAAAAACATGATTAGCGCAACTCGTACTTGGGTTAATTCATTCTCCCAATTACAAAATCCTGCTGATGCGCTAACAGATGACATCGATGCAGTAACAGAAGCACTAGATGGTAACACCAGCGCGGTATTAAATACTGGGGTTATTGCCATGTATCGCGCAATCCAAGTGATTGTGGATGCCAAGTTAAGTGGTTCGCCTGTACCTAGTTCTTTTAAAATCAGGGATGAACATGAGAACGAGATTGGAAGTGCTTCGTTGGTGTTCATAGAAGAAAGTGGAAAACCTATTAGCTTCCAGTTGATTAGCCAGAATTTAAATGGTGACGTAAGTGTCGCTTATAAAGTTAATCTGACCCAAACGTGGGATGAGTTAGTTGCCGCTGCTGAAAAAGCAGGTAATATTGCTGGAACAATCACAGCAGGTTATATTAATGACTCAGAAGTCAGTGCGGTTCTGAATGGGATGAGTTTTGATGTTGCCTTTAAAAAGGCTTACAAACCTGCTATTGCAAAGCAAATTATTGTAACAGGGCCGATTAGTTTAAAAGTCGCCAGTTCGGGTAACACTGTATCAACAGATGATGCCACCATTAAATTAGTAACCTTGTCTGAGGGTTTAACCGAAGCATGGTCATTGTTGCCAACTACATTGGTTTCGAGTGTATCGCTGC
>CAZTUZ010000118.1:0-8464 GCA_964617055.1 uncultured Thiothrix sp. | reverse complement strand
GCAACAGCCGACATTAACCAGCATTTTAAATGTGCTACCCGCAATGATTACTGAGATGGCTGACGATCACGCGGGGCAAACCTTAGTGCGCTTAAGCTTAAACGGCACGCCATTATTGGCGCACATTACCCGTAAATCCGCCATGCAATTGGCATTACACACGAACATGGCGGTTTATGTACAAATCAAAGCCACCGCAATTGTGTAGTGACTCTACGACAATATACCAAGACAATTATCTTAGGCGAAGGTATCAGACATTAGATTACTGAACCATGATAACATTTCTTCGTAGTTATCTTGGTTAATGGAAGCTGATTCAGTCACGCCATTACCTGTAGGTAACATATTACCGCTGGCTGCATCATAACGATACACCACGGATAACCACGAAGCCGTGTTTTTGGTAATTGGCGTAAAACACGCGGAATTGGTAATCGGATTTTGATTAATGGCCTCACCACGCAGCAAATGCACAATAGCATCTGCACAAACTTTCGCTTCGGCATTGGCAATATGCCCTGCTTTTGGTTGGGTTGTGGATGCAGCATCACCAATAATATGAACTTTCGGTACAACCGTTGATTCATAACTCAGTACATTAACGCCTGCCCAACGATTATTACCTGCATTGGCTAAACCAAGATTACCATTAGTAATAATACTGCCAGCTTTATGGGGCGGAATGATATTCAATACTTTACCCGTAAAACTCCCTACACTGGTATTAACCATACCTTTGTTTGCGTCAATACTGGCAATAGAAGCATTTGGCACATAGGTAATCACATTTTTATGAATATTGCTAAAAGCATTAGTAAAATTTTCTAATTCCGCTTGAATACTGGGGTTGGCATCCAGAATAATTACTTTACCGCCTTTTTTTACACGCTTAAGGTAATCTGCTACCACACAAGCCCGCTCATAAGGTCCTGGTGGACAACGATATGGTTTTGCAGGAATACTCAGAATAAAGGTATCTTTATTCGTCATGGCTTTTAATTGCGTCTGTAAGGACAAGGTTTGCGCCCCCGCCTTCCACGCATGAACCACTTTCGACTGAGCAGCCGCACTCCCTGATATTGGCAAGGCATCGAACTCAATACCAGGGGCAAGTACTAAACGGTCATACGGCAAAACACTATTATCATTCAGTGTGATTTTTTGTGTAACGGGATCAATGGTAGCAACGGATTTCGCCACCACCTTCACCCCATATTTACTGGTCAACGTTTTATAATTAAACGCTAATTGATTAAGAGTGCGTTCGCCAGTTACCACCATATTACTGAAGATGTTGGAATAATACGTCGGATTGGGTTCAACCAGCGTCACATCCACACCCGTACCACCCCAAAACCGTAGGTATTTGGCAACGGTTGTCCCCGCCATCCCGCCACCGACTACCACAACCTTGCCGTTTGCTCCTGTATTGCCTGGCATGGTCGGTGAACCAGCCATGACTCGCTCAAACGGTAACAACATACCCATTGCTGCACTTGCGCTTAAGTAACGTAAAAAATCCCGCCGTTGCATGTGCGACTCCTTTATTTGGGTTGTTTTGCAAAATAGTCGGCAATTAATGCCAATTCTTCGGGCGTATAAGCTTGAGCGTGAACATTCATAATGTCAGCACGAGCAGACTCAAACTGCATTTCATCCAACTCTTCCAGAATGGACTTCGCACGTTTACCTGCTAAATGCTCCATGCCATAGCCATCCGTGCCGTGACATTGGAAACAATTGGCAGCCAATGTTCTTCCAGGGTGATTTAAAGTGCTTGGGTTTGCCGTGACTTGTATGGGAGTTGCTAATACCACCCCACCCAATACACAGGTTAGTAACACGATTCGACGAATTAACTTCGCTTGCATAAACCTCAATCCTCAACATACTCGACTTTGGTAATTATTAGGCATGTTTACTATGGAAGTACATCCGATATTTGCCCGATAAGAAAAATGACCATAGCCAATAACATTAACCAACCTACCCCCGTATAACGCCGCACGGTCGGGCTGCTATTCGGTAAAGCTCGCGCTTTATACCCCGTCAGCATTGCACGCACTAAGTTTTCATGATGCAAGCGGCTGCTAATCACTACCCCAGCGACGTGGATAAACACCACCATGAGCATTAAATTCGCCGCGATTTCATGTAACTCTTCCCATAAATCCTCATCACCCCATTCCTGATATAACACAACCCCACTTACGCTAATCAGCACCCCCAATAACAATAACAGGACAATTGCCACCGCTCCGGCAGGATTATGCCCCAAATAATGCACTGGCTTTCCTTGCAACAAACCGCGCAAATAGGCCACCACTTCCGCTGGTCGGGCAATAAACTGTGTGAAACGGGCGTAATGCGTTCCCACTAACCCCCATACCAACCGGAACACCAATAAACCCGCCATGACATAACCCAAAGCGACATGAATATCACGGTAACGCTCGCTTTCTGCTGTCAAATACGCGCCGAAAAAAGAAAAAGCTAATGACCAATGAAAAACGCGGGTTGGATAATCCCACACCAAGATTCGTGTGACGGTTTGCATAATGCCTCCGCTAATGCGCTATTGTTTTGGAATGCTGATTGAATCTTCATCAAAATTACCCTTGTCAGCTTGCGTATGACATGCGATACAATTTGACGGGCTTTTAACACGTTTCCACACAATATCCGAAATCTCATCGTGCTCGTGTTTAAACCAACCTGTTTCGGTAATGCGTAACGACTTAGTACTGCTTTTCCCCGCATTTTGCTCCAAAAATGGTAAAATCTCCGCGACCGTTTTTGCATCCAAACTAGCATCCGTACCAAAATGTTGATCCAACGTTCGCATCATTTCTTGCCACGAAGTCGCAGGCAACATCCCAGGTGGATACGCGATATGACACGCACTGCATTCGGTTTGCCATGTCGCGTTTTGCGCCATCAACATACCGCCGTCCATTTCCCCTTTTTCTTCACCCTCATGCTTTTCATCTTCGTCACCAAACGCCTGCATAATGCCAATACCGGAAAACACTACAACAGATAAAAACAGCGCAAACAAACGCCCCTGAAATGAAAACTTCATAACATCCCCCTTTTATTTAAGGCTTAATAAATACGTCAGCACATCACCCTTTTCCACCGTATTACAAGCCCGATCTAAAACGTCATTGCAGTTACGCTTAAACCATTTTTCAACCTTTTCGGGATCAGTAAACCGCTCGGCATTCGCTGCTGGAGCAAGTGGCTTAATCATTTTGCTGGTTTTAGCGTGCTTCCCCTCGCTCATTGGATTTTGCGTATGGCAAGTTGCACAACTCCAATCATTGCCATGCGTGCTTTGAAAAAACAATTTGCCACGCTCACTGTCGAAATTTTGGAAAGCGGGCGATTCTTGTTTAGCCTGAAGCGTATAATGTTCCAGAATCTGCTGCGGCGTATCGGCCAACGCAACCGTTGACCCAATACTTACACCACACACAATACTGTAGAAGACAGCTTGAAATACCGTTGGCATAATTCATTACTCCTTGTGATTCATACCGCCACCTTACTCCGTGTTATTACGCCTTGAACATCGCGCAGATGCTTGTAAGACATTTGCCCGATAGTGACATCACAAGTATTGCGTTCCCCACTCTGAGATAACGGCTTACAATCTCCTAACGTACACTCAAGCTTGTTATTTACTTCAGGATCAAAAGCTCAGCATGTTACACAACAAGGAAATGTTCCTCATTACCATTCTCGTACTTCTTGCCTTACCTTATGGCTATGAATTTATTCACGAATTTAACGAAGAATACCATAGCTGGTGGGACATTATTCTCGAAGGTAGCGTCATGTTACTCGCACTTTCTGGGATTGCGTATCTCATGTGGGGTATCCACCAACGACAAAAAGAAATGGAAAACCTACACACACAACTCCACCTAAGTCGTGCGGACTTACAACATGCTCACGCCAACCTCACGGAACTTACCGAAAAGTTACAACATGCCAGCCGCCAATACGGACAAGTGATCCAAGAACAAATGAGCGCGTGGGAGTTCACACCCAGCGAGAAAGAAGTCGCGCTGTTGCTTCTCAAAGGTCTGAGTTTTGAAGAAATCGCCACAATCCGTGACACCAAGGAAAAAACCGTGCGTCAACAAGCCACTGCCATCTATCGCAAATCGGGCTTGAATGGTCGCCATGAGTTTGCCGCATGGTTTTTTGAAGATTTCCTAAGTTAGTCATGTGTTTATCAAAAAATAAACATATCTTAATAAAGGCTTGACCCTGTTTATAAACCCAGTGAATAATGACCATTCGTCGGATATTACGATCCAAATCGGAACTTTTTGTAACGGTAACGAACGATTTTCGCTGAGTTGACTTGCATTATTTGCTATTCAGGCTAAATTCAGTTTTGTGTCAAGGGAATGACAAAAACAAAAGCGTAGGGATAGCCCGTGTCCCAATTAGTGCCTTGACCGTAGGAATAGCAGGGTGTGGGTTTTTTAATTTGACCACGATCCTCACTCCATTCCTGCTGAATGCGGTGTCCCAGGTATCTTACCCGGGTCTGCTTTGATGGAGATTGATGTTTTTATCACATGTGGTCTTTAGAGAGAGTGTCTATGAGTTGTGTCAGTATGAAAAATGTATGGTCATTGGGGATTACATTTGTCTGTTCCGCCTTGCTCCTCAGTGGATGCGGCACTACCCCTGAAACCAAGGTCGCTAACGCGCCCCCATCAGCCCAAGTCGCTGTGGTCAAACCACTAGCCAAAAATACCCCTCCTCAATCCGTAACTTTATTAGAAAAAGTTGTATGGAATGCACAAAAACAACAAGGAAAGATGTACCGCTGGGGAGGAACTAGCCCCGTTACAGGCTTTGATTGCAGCGGTCTGACCCAATATGCCTTCCGTCAAGGTGCTGGAGTCAGCATCCCGCGCACGGCTGCCGAACAATATGCCGCAGCTGTTAAAGTTTCTCCAACTCAGGCGCGTAAAGGCGATCTCGTTTTCTTCAAAACCCGTGGCAACCGCGTCAGTCACGTTGGTGTTTATCTCGGGCAAAACAAATTCTTACACGCGCCGCGCACGGGCAAAGCCATCACCACGAGTGCGTTGGATGGCTATTGGCAACGCACATTCGTTGGCTTTGGACGCATCCCTGGTGCGTGCCGTCCTGCCTTCTCTTAAGCGCGTTTAACCCTATACAATCCGACCACCACGCGTGGTTGGGTCGTATGTATTAGCAGCGGTTGCTCGTTCGGCGCGTAACGTGTCCATCTGTACCAAAATCTGTTCAGCCTCCACCCAATACGGATGATGCAAATAGGGCTGAAGCAGAGACGCGGGGCTTGCTGTGTTAAAATTCCGGCGATTATACAAGCGTAACAAACGCGCTTGTGAGGCTGATGGGGTAAGACTTGCCAAGCCTTCCACAATTCTTATCGCCGCCTGACGGTTGTTGCACGCCAATAGTTGATCACAACCTGCGACTAAAGCTGCTTTCGCGCGTGTTACATCATCCCCCATTGTAGCCGCACCTAGCATATCCAACGCATCACTAATAATCACCCCTTGGAAACCCATACGCTGACGTAAAATATCCTGTAACCAGCGTGCAGAGAATCCCGCCGCTAAAGTATCCACCGCCGGAAAAACGATATGTGCAGGCATAACGGCTTCCACACCTTGTTGAATCAGGTACTGGAATGGCACTAAATCTTCCTGCCACAACGTTTCCCACGAACGCTCATCACGCGGTAACTCCAGATGCGAATCCGCACTCACACCACCATGCCCTGGGAAATGCTTTGCAACCGACACCATGCCTGCCAAACGAGCACCCTGCATCCACGCTGTTGCCAATAATGCACTGGTTTGTGGGTCATGACTAAACGCACGATCCCCAATAGCACGGTTCATTCCCCGATCAATATCCAAAACAGGCGCAAAACTGTAATCTACACCGACCCATTGTAATTCCGCCGCCATCAACCACCCAATGACATGCGCTGCACGCAATGCTGCTGTGGGATTTAACTCGTACCACAAACCGTATTCACCCGCTGCTGGTAAACGGTGAAAGCCATCACGAAAACGTTGTACCCGTCCACCCTCTTGATCCGCAGCAATCAACAATGGCGGGTCGCGTAATGCACGAATACTAGCCGTCAAATCAGCTAATTGTTTTGGTGATTCATAATTCCGTGCAAACAGAATTACCCCACCCACCGCCGGATGTTGCAGCAACTGACGATCTTCATCTGTCAATTCCTTGCCTGCAATATCTAACATCACCGCCCCTAGCGACATAGCCTAACTCCTGATTTTTTATGAATGAAAAACGAATCGTGTAACAACTGAAAAAAATCTGCAACAAAGACTAGCATTATCCAGACAAACCCTATAGAATTCGCACTCTCTTCAACGCTGACGCTGTTAGCTTGAAGGCCCAGGTGGCGAAATAGGTAGACGCAAGGGATTTAAAATCCCTCGGTGGTAACACCGTGCCGGTTCGAGTCCGGCTCTGGGCACCACATTAAAATCTAACTTATTCGAGTTAGTCTAAAAAAGCTCAAGTATCATCTACTTGGGCTTTTTTTGTGTCCGAAATTCTCTCTTTCACTTGACGTGTGTCAAGGCAGATACCTCACCAATTACTTAGTCTACACCTAAGTTTAGGGTATATCTTGAGGTATATGATGACCATCGCATTAGAAAATTTCGCGGATTGTGATACGCTGCCCATTGTGGCTGTGCCCTTTATGAATAAGGTGCATTGCGACGAGCTGGCACTAGTTGGTAAATTACTCAGCGAATTACACACTCAACCGAATATAACTGCCTGTGATTCGTTATTCGCAGCATGGGTTCAACACACCCAAGAGCATTTCGCACGCGAAGAACGCCTAATGCAGGAGCACGATTTTTTTGCCTACCCGTGTCACCAAAGCGAACACCATCAAGCCCTACAAACGCTGCTCGCTGTTCAGCACTATTGGCTAACTGAGCGCGATACATCAAGTATTATCGAATACATCGACGAATGGCGTGAATGGCTACAAAATCACATTGCGACGATGGATTTTGTTACTGCCCAATATTTAAGCCAGTTTAAACTAACTATCGAAAATTAGAGCTTTTTTGCTGCCATTGTCTGCCCTTCTTCCCAATGGGGGTTCAAAATCTGCTGCCGATTCTCCAAAAACTTGATTACAATCGGCAGCGTTTCTATAAAACGGATTCATTAGGAATCCGAACCTGACGACAAACCCCATTGACCCACTATGAAAAAAACTGTTCTACTTGCTTTAGGTTGCCTCCCACTTTTGGGATCACTCACGCCAACAGCACACGCAACGTGTTGGCAAGAAGCTTCAAAACGCTACAATGTACCGATTTCCTTGTTACAAGCCATTGCATTTGTGGAATCCAGCAATCGGGCACGGATTGTCGCATTAAATACGAATGGCAGTATGGATTACGGCTTTATGCAAATTAATGACTTTTGGTTGCCGGAATTGCGTAAATACCACATTGGCACAGCCGAACTGATGGATGCCTGCACAAGCGTAAACGTTGGGGCGTGGATTTTAGCGCAAAACATCCAACAAATGGGCTATAACTGGGAAGCTATTGGGGCGTATGGAGCTGGTACAAAAAAAGATAAAGCAACCGCTCGGCGTAAATACGCAGAAAAAGTTTGGAAAGCGATGAACCGCATTCAAACCACACAACCCGCCACACAGTGGGTACAAACACCCCAAGACATCGCACCACAAACATTGCAAACGCAACCCAAAAAAACCGATTATCAAACCAAAATGACCGACAATGCGACTAAGCCAGCAGAAAACACGATGGAATCCGGTTCTTACCGTATCATCACCAGTAAAACCCTAAAATCGGAGAATGACATTCTCGCGATAGAGTGAGGCGCACATGAGTCAAACTATTCTGACTTTAAGAGGTGTTACCAAACGTTTTGCCGCGCAGGAAGTTCTCACTGATTTCGACCTCTGCATTCATGACGGAGAGTTTTTTACACTATTGGGTCCATCAGGTTGTGGTAAAACCACCGTCTTGCTCCTGATTGCAGGCTTTGAACACCCCGATACAGGGTCGATTCACCTGCATGGTCACGACATTACGCCTGTACCTGCTGAAAAACGCCCTGTGAATACCGTTTTTCAAAGCTATGCTCTATTCCCACACATGAATGTGTTTGAGAACGTCGCATTCGGCTTGAAAATGGCGGGCCTCCCCCCAAATACCATTCAAGAGCGTGTCACGGAAGCTTTGAACATTGTGTGCCTTGGCGAATTTGCACAACGTAAGCCGCATCAACTATCAGGTGGACAGAAACAACGGGTTGCTATTGCTCGAGCAGTTGTTAATCGGCCAACCGTTTTGCTACTGGATGAGTCCTTAAGTGCCTTGGATCACAAATTACGCCAACAAAT
>CAZTUZ010000117.1:0-8471 GCA_964617055.1 uncultured Thiothrix sp. | reverse complement strand
CTGTCGCGCCCCAACTGCGTGCCGGAATCCCCGACATAAGCACGAGTCCACCAGCACTTAAGCCTTGCAGGAATTGTCTACGATTCATTTTCAATGCCTACCTCTTACTTTAGACTTGAATGCCGCTATTAACTGCCGGATTGAATAATGCAAAATCTTCGGCTTTTAAGTCATAACGTTTAGCTAATGCGTGATCCTGAATACCCAATAACTTGCGTAATTCAGCATGAACGTGCTTGGTTTGCAGGTAAATGCCATTGCTAGCATCAGGCTGTAAACGGGTGGGATTCAATTTAACCCGATTGTGTTTAGCATCGCTGACACCTGCAATGCGGTTCGCCCATGGTGCGTTTTTCATCATGAACATATCGCTACCCAATGACCAATGGTCTTTACCATTCGTGGCGTTATACCACGGCGTGCGCCCCACATCCGAGGTGATGTGTACGATTAAACGATCAGCAACCCCGAGGCTTTCTGCTTTTGTCCACAAATAGTCCAAGACACGCGTAACGTGCGTCAAGCTCATGGTGTGGGAAACATCGTGATTGCCGTGTGAATCCCAACTGGATGCACTAAAACTGCCCGTTGCTGTTAAACCCGCCGCTGCCAAGACAAGAAATAGGTGCGATTCCCGAATCCCAAAACGAGCATCACCTTTTAAGTCTTTGGTATCCAATGAGCCGGACAACACACTACCAACGGATTTTAAATCCGCACGTCCAACACGCGCTTTTTCCAACTCCTCTAACTTGCGCTGCCAACGCGGTAAATTGTCGCTGTGTTGTTGCTGGCTCTCCAAACGTTCTTGCTGATAACGGTGCAACATGTCCATGTGTGAAGCAGCGTAATAAGTTTTGGTGCTGGAGTAGTAATTGGGGTCAGCTAAGGTGCGTAATAAATTCTCGTCGGGCAGATAGGTAAAGGGCATGATTCCCACGGTATCGTCGTATCCCCCCTGACGCACAAATGGGATGGGAAGAGTCGCCCCCACCGTTGCGGCATACAGTTCGTTAGTAGAGGGAAAGCCACTCATCAAACTGCCCGTATTGCGCGTGCGGATGGCGGCATCATGCCCATTGGTTTGTATGTCGATACCATTGATCACTAACAAGTGGTTGTAATACTTGTTAAAAAACTCCGCATTTTCTGCCATAGGTGCGTAACGTAAATTCCCCGCCACACCTGCTTTTTGGGTCGCGGCCCATTTATTAATCGCAGCATTTTCACGCGGATCACAACAGGAGCTGTGATCCCAACCACCGCCCAAATGCACCGTTAGTAGCACTTTTCCTGTGTGCAAATTACCAGCGTGAACGGCGCGGCTGAAACCAGCCCAAGTGCTAGTTAAGCTCGTTACCGCCGCTAGTTTTAAAAAGTCGCGTCTGTTCATGTCATTACCGCCTTTTCACACTACTCATACAGGAAACGAGCATCATTCATTAGGTATACCATCACCATTCCCCATGCGCGTTTGGTGTAGTTCGGGTCTTCCCAACTGGAATACAAACGACAAGCCATGTCCGTGGTGTTCGCTTGACGATCTGCCCATACATCGCTGAACAGTGCAAAAGCTCGCGTGATTTCAGGGTCATCGATTGCCAGCTTCTCGTTCAAGAATTGGCGATACAAGTACTGCAAGTTCGCACGCACACGCCGCTCACCCGCTGGCATGTAGTTGTCGTTCGGTGTGACGACACGCAAATAAGTGTCATCAATAAACGCATCATTGTTAGGATTAGTGGACGTATCAATACGTTTACCCTGCAAATAAAAGCGCACACTGCGTGTACCTGCGGGGATCAATGCGTAAGCCATTTCGGTCTTCCAATAACCTTCTTTGCTAGATAAGACTTGGCTTTTACTTAGCTCATTATCGCTAACATCGCGGAAACTCAGGTAAATACTGGCTTCGTCGTTATTGGTGCTCCAACCCCGCAAAGCTGCCCCGAACAAGATTTTACTATTACCCTCGTCAATGGCTTCATCCCACGCCGTCAGGTCAACTTTTTGGTACATCAATCCCAGTGGCGTTGGATTCACACAAATACTGCCAGGGTTAAAGATGGCTTTTCCAGTTTTAATGGAAGGCCCACCATCACAAGTACCTGCACTACCAGATAAGATTCGTGCTGTACCCTGCTCCATGCTCCAGCCTTCCATGCCGCTTTCCGCCCCCGCGTTCACCAGCAGATTCAATGCTGTGGTATCCACTTCTTCATACACAGGGGTATCGGTTGCTTCGACGAATGGGAAGAGTTTGCGTGAACCTGCCGCCTGCCGAAAATCTTCCGCGACAGCATTACAACTGAGGTCGACTGCCATGCGTTCTGGAATATTGCTCATTAAGCTGTTCATTTCGGTATTTGGCTTGGTTTGATAACCACCACCATCAAAGCCACCGTAGAACAAGCCCATGCTATTTGACCACACGCTGGCTTGACGGAACGCACTCCAATCAAAACCAGTGAGCGATTTTACCTTGGCATTCAATTCTTCTGGTGTCAGCAAACGTGATAGCCCCGTGTCGTTTAAGGTAACTTTCTGATCATCCGCCAATGCTCCCGCTTTCGCACGGAACAAGGGGCTAGCAACCATATCAATCAACAGGTCTTTCACGTTCCACGCGCCATGCCCTTGGTCATAGGCGAAACGTTTTGCCATTTGTTCGAGGATTTCATCTTGTGCATTGAATGCAGCCATTTGTGTGGTGTAATTCGCCGCATTGGAATCCACTGGTGATTTCAGCGGTTCACGTTTGAACAGCGGTTTGTACCAAAAATACACCCCACCTTTGGCAAAACGCGGGTCTTGCACAAGCTGTTTGCCCAACCATTGCAGATTGTCTTGTGTACCTGTAACGTTTAACACATTGCGGTCTGGCGTGCGCAGTATTAGGAAGGCGTTATCGACATAAGCATCCACATATTTGTCCGCCCACGACTCGGTAGCGCGTAAACCCTGCATCACAAAACGCAGTTTGCGGGTGTTTTTCGGCACGACTTGAGTGGCATTTTTATTCACCCATGTCCACGAAGTTTTGTCACTCAACACCGTGGATTTACCTATCCGCGTACCCGCTTTATCGAGGAACTCTACCCACACAGATGGGGTATCACGCCCACTTAACGCGCTGAAATACGCGCCAAAATCCACTTCAGCTTTGACCTGATCAACCGCAGTTGCATAACCTGTGATGTCAATGTCTTGCCATACCAAGGTTTCATCCAGTGTCGTTGCGCACGAACCCAATTGATACAGGTAAGAACCCGTTTTGGGCGCAAGTGGTATTTTGCTACAAGTGGCTTTATTGGTGGCTTCCAATTTACCCTTATTAACAACCCAACCTGTAATACCATTTTCCGCAGATGGACTACTCAATAAATTATCCGTTGTTGCCCAAGTTTTGCCGCCAAAGCTACCGTAGCCGCCTGGTGCTGTACGGTTATTAAAACCTGTTGGGAACATATCTCGATACCAAGTATCGCCTGAGTGATACCACGGCTGCCCGTTATTATCGAGCGGATAAGCATTGGACTTATAGACAGACGACAAGGAATCTTTCGTGCCTGTTGTGCCATTGAAGTTTTGCAGATACCAGCTATTTGCCCCCCAGTCGCGGAATGCACCAGCAACCGGCTCCATCACCGTATGGCATACCATGCAGTTGGGATTTTGCATGGTAGGAACAAGGTAGTTGCCGTTTTTACTATCATCCAATGGACGCTGTGCTAATGCTTCAATATCCACGCCTAGGAATTGCTTATAAACTTTCGCTGCACGATGACGATTACGGTTAGTATCCGTCGTGGGGAAGCGTGACAGCCACGAATTGCTACTTAATACCCCTGCATGAGCAAACGCTTTACCTGGATAACGCGCTGATACATAAGGGATACGCACAGGACGAAATTCTTTCGCATTCGTCGGATCAGTGAAATTGCCGTCAATCGACACCGCACCTGTTGCCTTGGCTAGTTGCGGATTCATCACGGTGTAATTCCCCGCGAGCACATCCGTCCACGGCTTATCATTCCCCACAACGTATTGCAGCAAATTCACAGGTTCACGCCGCGCGGCATCATTCGCCAAACTCACCTCGGCAGTGCTTAGGTTCAACAAATTGGGGTAATCAATGCTGTTTAATCCCGCAGGATTACCAATGTACGCAGCCCCTGAACTCAGGAAAGTTTCGTGCCCTGCACGATATGCAAAAGCATCCATTGCGCCTTTAGCATCCATCATCTGCCGCAATGTTGCACGGAAACCCTCTTCTGTTGCGGCACTATCCAATTCGGCCTGTGTTGGCAGACGATTCAACAAAATCACTGTTGCTTTACGCAAAGTATCAGGGAAGTTCATTAACTGCACACCATCGGGTGCGACTTCATCGCTGGTAATGGTGGAAGTCACCGCCTCACTCACCACCGAACGATTCCCAAAAATATCCACCGCTACCACAGTGTAAGTGTAATGTCCGGCCTTCAAACCCGCATCGGTATAAGTGTTGAACCGTGTCCGCCCGATCCACACACCATCACGGTAAATATCGTAATACAACACACCCCAATCATCGTCAGAATCAACCCACGTTAAGGTGGTACTAGTCGGTGTATATGACACCGCATCCAAATCACTGGGTTGCTCAGGTGCTTGCGTATCTTGCGAATTGCTGGCGTAAAATGCAGCTAATGCGGCAACACCATTGTCACCTTCGGCGTTGTATAAGGCTTTTACTTGATCCGACATACCTGCCGTCGCTTGACTACGCCCTTTAACATAATCTTGCAAAGTGGAATGCAGATATGGTTGCCATTGTCCTGCTAAACGCGCCCCTGTCAGATTCGCGTCGCGCCCTGCTCCTGTGTGACAACTTGCGCAATATTGTTCGTGTAAGACTTGCCCACGACTGACCAAATTATCATCCGTGGTTTGATTAGAAGCCACATAAGCCTGTTGCGAAAAGTATTCTGCTAAACGACTGAGTTCATCCGCAGAGAAACCCTTAACAACTCGTGCCATAACAGTTGAATAACGCGCCCCCGTTTGGTAATCGGTCAGCACCTTATTAAGGTAAGATTTGCTCATACCACTAATGGTTGGCGTACCAGGCCCGGTACTTGCGCCCTGTGAACCATGACAACTGAAACAGTTCGCTGCCAATGATTCGGTTAAAACAGGCTCGTCAGGGTCAACCACATCCTTGCATTGCCCTGGCGTTGTCAACTGGGACAATACCGTATTCAATGCAGCATAACCCGTGGATTTGGCGGACAATACCGCACCACCACCGTGTGTAATTTTGCCACTGGCTTTATCCAGAACGGTTTGTTTACCCAAAATTTGCGTAATGGTATTAAGCGTTCCTAAATTACGGTTCGATGCGTCTGCTGCGGTTGAGAATAACAACCGTGAATTATGCGCCATACCCCCAGAAACGTGACACGTCGTGCAATTGGCAATAACGCTTTCCACGTTTTGTTTGTAATACAACTGGGTCGATTCGCAAATACCATCCACATTTACCGTTACGGTGTTACTGTCTAATGACACATTACCCGCCGCATCCAAAGCTTTGATGCTATAGGTGTAGCTTTGCCCTTTTTGTACCGTTGTGTCGGTGTAAGCCAGCAAATCCGTCAAACCTAGCAAACGCCCATCACGCATCACACGGTATTTCACTACGGCCTTATTATCGATTGCAGCATTCCATTCCAAACGAACGTGCTGATCTGCCGTAACTTTGGCTGTTAAATCCGCAGGCGCACTAGGGGCAGTTGTGTCGCCGCTCATTACCTCTACTGCAACGGAAGGGTTGGAAACATTGCCAACTGCATTCACAGCAACCACTTGGTAACGATAGCGAGTGTTTTGCTGAATGGTGGTATCCACGAACGCAGGCTGTGTGCTTGTCCCTACCTGTACACCGTCTCGCAGCACCCGATAGCCTGTCACACCCACATTATCGGTTGCCGCTTCCCACATCAGATGGATTTGCGTAGCCGATGTTACCTCAGCGGTTAGACCCGTCGGAATCGTTGGGGGCGTGCTGTCTTTGGTTGTCACGCTCACCGTCGTGGAAGCCGGAGAAACATTGCCAGACGTATCCACTGCCGTCACTTTATAAACGTATCGGGTAGTATTTTGCAGACCACTATCCACAAAACCTGCCACGCTGGTTTCGCCCACTATCACATTGTTACGCCACACTTGGTAGGTTTTAACCCCCACATTATCGGTTGCATCTGTCCACGCTAGGGTAACAGCGGTGGGCGCAACAGCTCTGACAGCCAATTTAGTTGGCATTGTCGGTGCTTGTGTGTCGGGGATAGTCACGTCCAAAACCGCAGGGCGCGACTCTTTACCATTCGGCCATAAAGCGGTGACTTTGTAAGTATAAGATTTGACAGCCGATACCGCCGTGTCAGTCGTTGTCGTCTCACCCGTTGTTGCCAGCAAATTAGCTTCTTTGTAGATTTTGTATTGGGTCACAATTGGCTGACTATCCCATGCCAAAATCACTTTATCCTGAGCTAGGGTTGTGGTGCGCAAATTCGCGGGGATTTGCGGTTCATTTAACTGTTCCGCTTTCCAGCCTAATTGCGCAACGGCTGTATTGCTGTATTCGTAGTATTCCAGCTTAATGGTATGTAATCCGCCCGTGAGGAATAAACGCTTGGTGTAAGTGGTGGGTGACTGCGTTTTCCACGCATCAATGATATTAACCCCATCCACCCAGACGCGAACTCCGTCATCACTGCGGGCGGTAAAAGTGTATTCGCCTTCAGCAAAATCGAATTTACCCTGCCAACGTGCTGAGAAATTATCGGCATTGATATTGCTTTGTGGTGCGTTTGTCCCCCAATCGAAGTTAATCGCTGTGTCGTAACGGTAATCCGCTACTGCACCACTCAAGTCACGGTTGTTATAAAACGCTGTACAGAATTTACCTTCAGGAATTTCTGTTGCGCAGTCAGGCACGGCTTCCCACCATACTTTGGCTTTAGCTGTGCCAGAAACTTCGCGGTATTCGACTTTGACTTTGTGTAAGCCCGCGCTCATGGCTTTGAGTTTGCGTTGTTTACCGTACCACGGTGCAGGAGCTGTCCACGCATCGATAAGCAATTCGTCGTCAATCCAAACCCTTACGCCATCATCAACATCGGTCAAGAAGCGGTACATGCCCTGATCAAAATGCATATTACCCGTCCAACGCACCGAGAACGCATCTTGGTAAACCATTGGGTCAGGCACGCTGGCTGCCCAATCGAAATCGACCGCATCGGTTTTCATGACCTGCCGTGCAAAGCCACTTAACGTTGTGTTATTAAACAACTCCATGCAATACAGATCATCCGGCGTAGTAGCACAACCTGCCACTTCTTCCCAGCCCAATTTGGCTTTGGCTGTTCCGTAACCTTCGCGGTATTCCACCTTAACAACGTGCGCACCTGCTGCAACGTAAGGTACAGATTGCACTTTGCCCAACCAAGTACCATCCATTGACCAATGATCAACAATCAACACATCATCCAGCCATACCCGAATGCCGTCGTCAGCATCCCCAACAAACCGATAGAATCCCGCATTGAAGTTAAACTTACCCTGCCAACGCGCCGAGAATGCATCGGTTTTTACACCATGCATGGGACGATTTGCCCCCCAATCAAAGTTGATGGAAGGGGTCAACTGCGAACGCATCACCGCGCTTGACAAGGTCGTACCATCAAAGAACTCACCACAGAATTGATTCTCAGGAATCCCGCTGCATTCGTGGCGTTCCTCCCAGAACAATTTTGCTGCTGCCGAACCGCCTAACTCACGCATTTCGACCTTAATACGGTGCTTACCCGCAACCAAACTAACATCTTTAAAGTATTCTAGCGACGCACTGGCTGTCCAAGCATCAATAATCAATTGCCCATCCAACCACACACGAATGCCATCATCGACTTGGGCAATAAAGCGATAATCGCCTTCCAGTTCAAAATCCCCCTGCCAACGCACGGTGAAATTATCCGTAGTCATCCCGTCAATGGGTGCTGCTACCCCCCAATTGAAATTAATCGCCGCATCGTTTTGGACTTTGAATGGATTATCCGTAAAACCCGTATTGTTATAATATTCCGCGCAATATGAACCCGATGGAATCATCTCCGCTCTACAATCAGCATTCTTTGCCCATGTTAATTTAGCAAGAGCACTGTAACTGTACTCGAAATACTCCATACGAACGCGGTGCTTGCCTGCTTTAAGCGGAATCGCTTTTTTCAAGATCGTTGCCGCTTGTATACGCCAGCCATCAATGATTAACTCATCATCCACCCACACCCGCACACCATCATCAGTCGTGCTGGTGAAGGTATATTGCCCCTCTTCGGCAAGCTCAAAATCCCCCACCCAACGTACTGCGAAATTATCCACGAGGTAATCGGTTAATGCGCCCCCAGTACCCCAATCAAAATCAATCG
>CAZTUZ010000116.1:0-8497 GCA_964617055.1 uncultured Thiothrix sp. | reverse complement strand
AAATTCACGGATACATTGGGTGAGATGCTCTATGTAAAACTTAAGGTAGCACCTAACTTTCTATATTCAAAGAAAAAAATCTATCCAAAACTAATGCCTAGCACTCAGGAACATTTAGCAGAACAACAGGCTGGTTTTTTTGAAGTGGAAATGGCTAGTATTAAGTTTGAAGTGGAGGAATTATTAGCCGTACAAGCAATGGGGCCTGCTGTGCCCGTTTTGCTGATTTTAATTGATACGGTTTTAAATAGGGCATTTTTTATTTGCTTGAATGATTACGTTGATAAAGTTTTATTGGCAACTGACCCATTTTTTGCAACCAAGGAATCAAGGGTTATTCATGTGCCACTTACCAATGAGATTTTATGCACCGAAAGTCATTTGATGCCATTACGCGCTTATGGCAAACGTGCGAAAATGTATGCGGCATTTACACGATTTTCCTACCAGCGTAAAGAAATCGAAAAGATTTTTAAAGCCATTACCTGTTTCCATGAAAAAGTTTTGTATGAACAGGTTGTGGAGACACTCAAAGCCTTTGCATTGGCAACATTGCATCAGGATATTTGGCATTTCTACGAATGTTGGCGACCTGTGATGTGGAGTCATAAAGAATTAGACGAATTACTGGTGGAAATTGATAAAGGTATTGACCCTAGTGATGTTGTTTTATTTCTGCAATCGTGTCAGCAGATTTGGCAACGATTAGATAATCTTGCCAATATCTATGAGGATTTAGTGCGTGAATGGTTTATGCCAACTTTTTTATCTCGCTTGATCATTTGCCCTGATGCAGAATCAGCAGTCATGGCATAAAGCATGACGAGCTAATGTGGCGAATGGGTTACGGATTTAAATAAGGCGTGAACATCCACACGAGCGCGTAATTGGGTGGCGAGTAAATACATGCCGCCCAACGTACGATGCAGAGCGCATCAGCAGGTGGTGTGTGCCAGTAATTTTTCTCTGTGCTTAACACCATGCCAGCATCACGAATACGTTCAATTAAACCAGACTGACCAAAATCATGCGCAGCATGATAACGCAAAGGTTCACAAGCCTGCCAAAATAAATCAATGACTGCTTTGCGTTGATCTTTGCAAATCGTGTCTTGGAAGAAACCGATTTTAGCAGCGGCATTATCCATGATTTGGCGATTTTCCTGAATCGCATCTTCTATCGTTGTCGATAACTATCAGTAATGAATGCAGGGTAATCACGGCTTGCACCAAAATCCAGAAGAATCAATGGTTGGGTTTGGCTATACGCCCTGCTAGAACGGTCGCACTGTTATCGTTATCAGATGGTGGATAAATTGCCATGTCGCATTCCTTAATGGGAGTACTGTAATTCTGCTTTTTGTAAAGGTTTTGTGCTAGTATAAGTAAAAAATACAAGGGTTTTAGTCATGAAAGTTAGTATTATTGGTGGAACAGGTTTTGTTGGTTCATATATTGTCGAAGCTTTGTTGAATAATGGAGATGTGCCACGTTTATTAGTGCGGGCGGGCGGTGAAAAAAAACTCGCTGTTGTACCTACAGCCCTTGCCTCTTGTGAGTTAGTGAGCGGTGATATTAGTCAAACCGCTGCTATTCACGAATGCTTACAAGGTGCGGATGCGGTGATTTATTTGATCGGTATTCTACGCGAGTTTCCACAACAGGGAATTACTTTTGAGGAAAGCCAATTCCGTGGTGTTGAGCGTGTTGTGGCAGCGGCGAAAGCAATGGGGGTCAGGCGGTTCATTCTAATGAGTGCTAACGGTGTGAAAGCTGGTGGTACAGCTTACCAAGATACCAAATTCCGTGCAGAACAGTGTGTGCGTGAATCGGGGTTAATATGGACAATTTTCCGTCCATCGGTCATTTTTGGTGATCCGCGCGGCAAAATGGAATTTTGTACCCAGCTTCAGAAAGAGATGATTAATCCTCCTATTCCTGCTCCATTGTTTTTTGCTGGATTGCACATAACTCAGGCTGGCGCATTCAAAATGTCGCCTGTGGCTGTGAGTGACGTGGCTCAAGCATTTGTCGCGGCATTGGATAATCCTGCTGCACAGGGTAAAACGTTTAATTTGTGTGGGTCACAAGATTTGACGTGGAAACAAATCATTCAGATTATTGCGCAAGCATCGGGTCGGCGCGGTAAATTAGCTATTCCTGCCCCTGCTGAGGTGATTAAAGCGGTGGCAAGTCTGTTGGATAAGCAAGCGTGGTTTCCGATTACTCGTGATCAACTCATTATGTTGCTTGAAGGTAATACTTGTGGTGATGGTGCCGCGTGGCAAACGCTGGGGATTCAACCCCGCGCCTTTTCTGTCGCTAACTTACGATATTTGTCCCAATAAACGGTGATAACATGATGCTTAATCAGGGGATTTTTGGTGTGTTGCTGGGGGTGAGTGCCGCATGGGTTTCGGGTTGCACAACGTATGCACCTGCGGCAGATTCTCAAACCACGCTGGAACGTTTTAATCGCCAGACAGCGGCATTTAACCAGCGTTTGCCTTGGTGGGGAAAAAAGCGTGAGCGTGGTGCGCAACATCCATTGACTTTAGTCTCGAATGTGTTTGCGAATATTGGGGAAATTCCCGATGCTGCGAATCATTTATTACAGGGGCGGTTGCGTGCTGGTTTGGATGATACTTTGCGTTTGGGTTTTAACAGCACACTTGGTGTGGCAGGAGTATTTGATGTTGCCTCGGAAATGGGTATCCCCAAGGTAGAGGAGGATTTTGGACAAACCTTACGCGTGTGGGGTGTGCCAAGCGGTAAGTATGTGGTGTTGCCTCTTGTCGGCTCTACAACGGTATTGGATTTGGCCGCAAAGCCCGTGGATGCAGTGTTAGACCCGCTCAACGCACTGGATGCAGAGCAAGTGCGCATCGTCACCGTGGCAAAAGCCGTTGCTTCGCACAATGATGCTGGCAAGGTAGCAGGTATTCCGCCGAAAAATGTCGATCCATACACCTTTCAGCGTGAGGCATGGTTAGCTTATCGCGCAAAACAGGCGCGAGAATAGGCAATATCGGTTAAAATCATCGTGCTGTAAAAGTCATGCTGTAAAGCATGTTGTAATCTGTGTTTGAAAACGTGATTCCTCTAATAAACGTTAAACATGAGGTGTGTATGCGTCCCTTACCCCAATTAGCACGAATACTAGGTTATGTTGGTGTTTTGCCGTTCTTTTTTCTGACCATTGCCTTACTGATTAACTTGCCTGTTGCGGGTATGCGTTTGGATTGGCTATTGGTAGCGTATGCAGCGGTAATTGTGAGTTTTCTAGGTGCTGTGCATTGGGGAGTTGTGTTAGCCATGCAAGAAAAACTCACCGAGCGTGATACCCAATTGTTATTAGGCTATAGCGTCTCGCCAGCGGTGGTGGCGTGGCTACTCATGCTTTGTCCTGTCAAAGTTGCTCTAGTGGGTATGGCGGTACTAGTCGTTCTGGCTTATGGAGCGGATGTATTTTTATTATCCCGACGCGTGGGTTTGGAAAGCGAATACGCTAAATTGCGGCTGCACCTGACAGTGATTGTTACTTTATTGTTATTTGCAGCCGCTTTAGGTGGAGTCAAGTAGCACATTCAAGGTTTGTTATCTAACAAGCCTTGTATAAAATTATCCACTTGTTTTGTATAGTTGTTGTCTAAGCCTAGCTGCTGATTAATATCAGCATGGTTGAGGTTCTCTTCCAGCAATGTTGCCTTGCTACCAAGGCTCGTGGCTTTGTCAACAAAACTCCGTGCAGGTGGACAGGAAAAGCCACGTTTGATAGAACATACCATGAACAGTGGTTTACTCGCCTGTTTTAACTGGTGATAAGGTGAAACGGTCGGCCAGTATTGTGCATCTTGTCCAAAAACGTCCGCGAAAAACCGTGCTTGACGTGATTGCATGAGTTGTTCCACATTCAAAGCGGCACTGTCTAAGGAAACTGTTCCGAGGTACGGTTGTACGCCTGCTTGTTGTGCAAGCTGCGGAGAAACAGCTAACAATGTGATTAAATGTGCGCCCGCAGAATGCCCCATTAAAATAAAACGTTTAGTGTCACCACCCCATTGAGAAGCTTGTTGTTGTGCAGTGGCTAGTGCTTTGGCGACATCTTTTACCTGTTCTTGTGGTGGTGCACTGGGGAACAAGCGGTAATTCGTCGAGATAAAAATATAGCCTTTGGGCAACCAATGCGCGATTTTATTGGTGAAGATACCGCTATTAGCTTTATCACCAGCTTTCCACGCACCGCCGTGCACCATGAAAATCACTGGGGCATTACGCGGGTTGGGGGGTAAATATACATCAAAACGTTGAGCTGGGTCGCTACCATATGCAACGTCTCGCACAATGGAGGAGGATGGTAGCGATGGTTCGGCGTTCACGGTCTGATTTAGCATTAAAAATACACAGCCAATGCTGCTCATAGCCCATTTGTGCCATCCAGACTGATACATCTGTTTTCCTTAGTGTTGTGATTATCTACGGCTATTCTACACAAAACGTGCCAAGTGCGTGTGACAGTCCGTTGAATATTGGATCGCTCGTACTTTACCCGAAAGTGACTGTAGGTATTTACCAAAACTAGTACAATAGTGATACAGTCAATACCTGTTCAGCAGAAGTGATGTTTTTATGTCGCAATCAACCAAAATAATGATTGGTATCAGTAGTTGCCTTGTCGGGCAGACCGTGCGTTATGACGGTAGCCATAAGCGCGATGCTTATGTTACCCAAACGTTGGGGCAATATTTTGACTTTTTACCGTTCTGCCCTGAAATGAGTGGCGGTCTGGGGGTGCCGCGCCCGACCATTCATTTGGTGCGTCAAAATAACGATGCGCCCATTCGTGCGGTGAATGTGAAGGATGCTAGTATCGACCACACGGCAAATTTATCGACGGTGATTGAGCAAATCAAACCCCAATTGTGCAATGTTAGCGGCTATATTTTGAAGAAAAGCTCGCCAAGTTGTGGGATGGAGCGGGTGAAAGTTTATAACCTTGCTAAGCCAAATTTGCCACCAGACCGCGATGGCGTTGGGTTATTCGCTGCGAGTTTGAAACAGCAGTTGCCACTATTACCCGTGGAGGAAGAAGGGCGGTTATGTGATCCAATATTGCGGGAGAATTTTATTGAGCGCGTGTTTGTGTATCACCGTTGGCAAACCTTGTTACGCGACGGTTTGAGCGCGAGTGAGTTGGTAAACTTTCACTCGGATCATAAATACATCCTCATGGCGCATGACCAAGATATTGCGCGGGAATTGGGGCAAATGATTGCTCAAGTGGGAACGATCGCCGATTTGACACAATTGGCAGAAGCTTACATCACTTTGATGATGACAGCCCTAGAAAAGCGTGTTACCCGTGGGCGACACGCCAATGTGTTAATGCACTTGATGGGGTATTTGAAGTCACATATCGATGCATTGGATCGGGAGGAATTGCTCGACACGATTCATCAATACCGTGAAGGCTATGTGCCGCTGATTGTACCGATCACGCTGTTAAAGCATCACTTTCGGCGGCATCCACAACCCTATATTGAACGGCAACATTACCTCACCCCGCATCCAAGTGAGTTAATGTTGCGCAATCAAGTGTAGGTAATTAACCGTAACGCCCGTCGACACGCGGTTTAACCAACATAGGTGCGTAACACCAAAGGAAAATCACAAAGGCACTGATCCAGAGGAATTGTGTGGTGAGAATCCAGATGTCATAAAATTCAGGGACAATCCACACATTAAATACGCGAATAAACGCACCGCTAAAGAGTAGTAAGAAAACAGCAATCAAAACCGCAGGTGGTTCAAAGACATTGCGTCCGGTGTGTCCTAATGCAACTCGTGCCATCATGCCAATCGTGATCATGCCAATGCCACCATAAGCAAAGGCATGTACTGCAACCCACGGGGATACATGCAAAGCGATGGTAAGAAATTTCATCAAAAAGCCCAAGATTAACCAGAGATAGCCAAGGTACAACACCCACAACAGGGATTTTTCCCACAGGTTTGGATGATACCAACCTATTAATCGCACGCTGTGCACCAACACTTGGATAACGGCTAAAATCGCGGTGATCAGTGAAGCCAGTTCATTACCTGTCGCAATAAAGATCACATCCGCTACCGCAAAAATGAAGAATAGCACCATGCTGCTTCGATCAATCCATACATCGTTTTTTGCCTCAAAAGGGCAACCCACACCACGTTCGATGAAAAATGGAATCACGCGCCGCCCCATTGTGAAGATAATGCTAAGCACGAGATAAAATCCGCTGTATAAACCTACCTGCAAGATCACGGCGGATTGGCTGAGCAATCCCCAGTAGTACACGATATTTGTGACCGCAAGCAGTGCAACTTTGCCAGCTAAGGCGGCGTGCTGCCATTGTTTCACGCGAATAATTGGGCGGGCAACAACCAATGCCAGCCAAAGCGAGAAGATGCCGTCCACCACAGCGGTGACAACCAAAGGTAGTCCAGTAAATGGTAAGACGCGTGCGGCTGTCCACACCCCGACCAAAACGAGCAATGGGAGTTCGTGCAGTGTTTGTTGGTTAGTCCAGTTCTTAATGGCGGTGAGCAAGAAGCCCGCGACCACTGCTAGGCTATAACCGAAAATCATCTCATGGGCGTGCCATGAAATGGCGGGGTATCCAACGGGTAGACTGTGCCAGCCGAAACCGTAAATGCCTGCCCATAACACCATGACAATGACGGCAAAAGCAGTTGCCGCTAGGAAAAAAGGACGAAAGCCCAAATGCGATAGGGCGTATTTGCCAGTAAAAGGCTGTTCAATGTTCAGCATGTCTGACATCCGTGTAGTTGTGGTAGCAATAGAGACGCTTACTTGGGGGTAAACTTTCGTTATTTTACGCCCTAAAATAGTTGTGAGACCAGCCAACTGCTATAAAACTATTCTTCTTTACCCATAATCATGGGCAAGGGTTCGGATGCAAGGCATGAATTGCTTCAATACCTGCGATAACCTCCTGATGTAAGGTGAGTTCCGCGCTGGCAATGTTACTTTGCAATTGTGGCATGGTAGTTGCGCCAATGATGTTAGCCGTCAAAAACGGGCGCGAATTGACATACGCTAATGCCATCTGCGCTGGGTCTAAGCCATGATTACGCGCTAGCTCCACATACTGCCGCGTAATGTCTTGCGCATTTGGGCTGGTGTAGCGGGTGAAATAATTCCCCCAACGGCTTAAACGTGCGCCTTCGGGTTGTTGCCCATCGAGGTATTTGCCACTTAATACGCCAAACCCTAACGGCGAATATGCCAACAAACCCACGCCTTCACGGTGCGCAATTTCTGCCATGCCGATTTCATAACTGCGATTCAGCAAACTGTACGGATTTTGTACCGACACAATTTTGGGTAAACCCAAACTTTGCGCGAGGCTTAAATAGGTCATTGTGCCCCACGGCGTTTCATTGGAAATGCCGATATGCCGCACTTTGCCCGCTTGCACTAGCTCGTGTAATGCGCTGAGGGTTTCGTGAAGCGTTTCGTGGTGATTATCACGGGCGTATTGATAACCCAGCTTGCCGAAATAATTGGTGCTGCGGCTAGGCCAATGCACTTGGTACAAATCGAGGTAATCGGTTTGTAAACGCTGCAAACTCGCATCAATGGCTTGATGAATGTGTTGCGCATTGAGCTTGGGGCCACCGCGCACATGCCCAATCCAATCTTTGGGGCCAGGCCCTGCGACTTTGCTGGCAAGGATGACTTGCGCCCGTTTGCCACTGCGTTTTAACCAAGTGCCAATGTATTGCTCGGTGCGTCCTTGCGTTTCAGCGCGGGGTGGCACGGGGTACAATTCTGCCGCATCAATGAAATTGACCCCATTTGCCACGGCGTAATCCAGTTGTTCATGCGCTTGTGCTTCGGTGTTTTGTTCGCCAAACGTCATTGTGCCTAAACAAATGACGCTAACTTGCAAATCGGTATGCCCTAGACGACGGTATTCCATGTGTTCAACCTTGTGACTAACGGTGATGTAACACAGTCTATGCCAAGCCGCAGCACTTCGCACTATTGCCAGACGTAAGCATCCATTGCTAACGCAGAATAGGTGAACTCTGGCGTGTAACGGGTTAATTTATCCTCAGCGGTACTCGCGCCCAAACTCACAAATAAGGGCAGTAAATGTTCTTCAGTTGGGTGTGAATCCGCGCCAAACGGTGCGACGTTATCACGGTAATTCAGTAGCTTGTCGATATTGCGCTGCCGTAAATGATCGCCTAACCAAACGCTGAAGATTTGCGCCGCAGGTAAGGGTTTGTCACTGCGCGATAACCACGCAAAGTTGTGTGTTACCGCGCCTGAAGTCAGGATTAACACGCCTTGTTCGCGTAAAGGTTGTAAGGCTTTCCCCAATTGTAAATGCCATGCTGTGCCTGCATTGGGTTGGATGGATAACTGCGTGACCGGAATATCGGCATCAGGGTACATGATCATGAGCGGAATCCACGCGCCATGAGAT
>CAZTUZ010000115.1:0-8649 GCA_964617055.1 uncultured Thiothrix sp. | reverse complement strand
AGATCTATCGCTGTGACTGGAGTTCAGACGTGTGCTCTTCCGATCTGCAAAAACGGGTTGACCCCGGTTATGGCAGCATTGTGGTGGGCAGTAAAGACGTTGCGCCAACCGCTGGTTTCGGTGTGTTTTCCATTAATGGCGGGATGCGTCCGAAAAAAGGCGTTACGCTCTCGACAGGAGTGGATAACGTATTCGACAAAAAGTATGTGGAACACGTTAGCCAAAACGGTACGGATATGGCAATCGTCGGTTATTCCCGCACTGATCGCGTCTACGAACCGGGTCGCACCGTATGGGTTAAAGCCAGCTTCGATTTGGACTAATACTACGATAACAAAAAAAGAGGGCGGTCTTGCGACTGCCCTTAGAAGAACTCCGAGGAAAAAACTGACAACTATCTCCACAATAATCTTCAGCTTGATTTTATCTTAGCAACTATCGTGCCAGCGTATGTAGCACGTCATGCAAGCCTTAACTGGGCGTGTCATCAGCCTTTATGCGGTAAGATTGCACTATAAAGCAGCCCATTTCATGCACCGATCCCCCCAAACAGTGCTTGTTTAACGAGTGTGTTTACGCCGCCATTTAATAAATCCCGTGATAAACAGCAATAACGCTGCCAGCACAGCGGCATCATTTATCCACACCCATTGCTCTGCTAGTAAACTTCCGTCGTGTAAGCCCAATAAGACCCAATACAACGGCGTACTGTTGGTCGTCGGTAATAACGTGCTGTGATCATGCATGTTCAGATAATGCCACGCGCCTTGTTGTTGATAGACATCACGCGGCATGTGTGGCGCATTGCTCAACACCTGCCAACCCGTTGCGGTTAATACACGACTTGGCGCACCCATCCCGCAAACCACTAATTGTGAACCAACGCGCTTTAATTGGTAAGCAAATCCCGCGCTATCCAACGACCAATGCTGCAAATCAGTGCTTTTAAACACACCTAAACGATTACCCAAGCGATAGTGAGTGCCATCAAAATCAAACCCCCAAATATCGTGTTGTAAACTGCGGTAAACTGGTGGTAAGTAAGCGGTATTCAGCTTGGTTTGATTCAAAACAGATTGAAAAGCTTTACTGTGATCTAAAAAAATGCCTGTGACTAATAATAGTAGGATTGGCAGAATCGTCCATAACATAATACCGTGTGAATGTGTTTTCACCCAAACCTTAAATCGTGGGCGGTTCACGGTTTTTTTAGTCCGAATCCGCCGAATACTCAGAAAAATAATCCAACCGCTCACGCCGAAAAACACCAATAATATTGCGCTGGCATCATTAATGTATAATGACAAATCGCTATCGAATAATCCGCGCCCATAATGCAAGTCACGCACTAATCGCCCTAGGCTAATTTCTGTTGGTAAAACCGCCTGCGGAATTGCGAGGAGCGATAAGGCTTGCGTTACTTGGGTCGTCGTATTCACTTGCCACACGTCATGCTTATCCACTACCGCAAATAATTGCCCATTAAAATGGGTGAGTGATTCAACGTTTTTTCCTGCTAAAGCAAATATCTGCCATTGCATCCCGCCGTCAGTGCTGCGGTAAATTCCAGTGCTAGTTGCTGTATATAAGATTTGAAAGTTCTGTTGGGTTGGCGTTTGTTCAGGTTCAATCGCTAACACTTGTTGTGCTAAGGTGGTTTGAAAATGCTGTCCCCCATCCCATGAGACAAATAATCCCATGCGCGAACCCGCCATAATATGCTGTGGATTATTAGCATCGATTTTATAACTGGTAAATCCACTTTGTTTATGTTGGCTGATGCTGTTTGGTAAAAAAGTATCGCTAATGCGTATGTCCCATAATAAACGGAAACCATCGTGATTCAGAAAAAATCCGCTTAATCCCAATAACAATAGGATTGAGCCTAAGCTCAACCCCAACCATTTATGCAGGATAAAAATACTGTGCAATTTCACTGCCAATCATACTCCATGCCAATAAACACTTGACAGGGTGCAGCAGGCGTGTATTTTTCTGTTCCGTAGCTGTAATCTGCTGTTTCTGCATAGGTTTTATTAGTAACGTTATTCACTTTCGCAAACCAGCTCACTTGCTTACTCGCTTGATAACTGGCTTTAACATTACCCACCGTAAACCCTGCATATTGCTTGGTATTGGCATCATCCATCCAATACGAACCAACGTGCTCCACCTCTAATTGCGTGGTGAGTTTTGGCAGGGTTTTGGGTGTGTAATTCAACCGTGCATTGACAACCTGACGCGGTGCTGCGGCTTGTTCGTTATTGCCATAAGTCGCATCATTATGATAATGGTGTTTGGAATAACTGTAAGCCAGTTTTATATTTACTTGATCATTTAATTGTGATGCACTCGATAACTCAATACCACGGTGTTTGGTTTTGCCCGCATTCGTATTGTAACTAATGCCATCGTTGTTTTTACGCGAAACAATCGTATCATCAATGTCCATATTGTAAATTGCTGCTTCAACTTGATGTTTGGCATTACCGATTTTATAACCTAATTCAACGGTATTGGTGGTTTCGGGGTCGAGCGGCGTTACTTCATTGGTAGTAGTATTAATGTTATTAGTTTTACGGCTGTATAATTGGCTGGCTTGTGGAATACGGAAACCATTAGCATAACGTGCATAAGCCAATTGGTTTGCTGTGGGCTGATACGATAAATCCAATTTCGGACTCGTGTGGTGATAAGTTGGGTCATTATTATCTGTTACACGGTAATATGTCGATGAACCGTAAACACCATCGTTCGTATTATTCGTGTAGTTAAAATGATTAGTGTCATGACGTACACCTGCACCAATTGCCCATTTTTCATTGAGTTGGTGTTTAGCTTGCACATAAGGCGCAACCGCTGTGTAATCAACTTTATAATCATAAATCGTACCTGCTGGCACTTTGGCAGTTGCCGTTCGCGCATCTTGAATCGCTTTATTACTGGATTTAGTGTATTCCGCATCCAAACCAGCAATGTATTGCGTCTTTCCGTATTCGGTGGTCGCTTTAGTCATCATTCCCAGCGTATCGGTTTTATTATCCACTAACGGCAAAGTGGATTCCCACGTCGTTGCATAACGATTACGGTTATTGCGGACATAAGCAATGGTATTCACTTTGCTTTTGTCATTAACTGCGTGTTCCCATTCACTGCTAATGCGGCTAAAATCGAATTTTCGTTCAATGGGTAAACCTGTTTTAACCGCAGTGGCAATATCCCCGACGGAGGTCGGATCGCTTTCTAATGCATCTTTACCAACAATATAACCCGCCATGCCAGATTCAGATTGATTAGCCGATACCGTGGTTTTTAAGGTATCGCCATTTTTTAATTCGGCTAAATGTTTAATGCTCACTTCATTGCGTTTAAATTGCGTGTTCTCACGCCAGCCATTACTTTTGGCGTGCGAATAATCCAATGCTACCGCTGCCTTCTTACCCATTGCATGAGTCCCTGCCACTCCTAAACGATAAAAACCATCGCTGCCCACTTCGGTTTTAACCGTTGCTGTTTTCGTTGGTTTAGGTTCTTTGGCAATCACATTAATGGTGGCGGCAACCGCATCTGAACCGTATAAAGCTGTACCCGCCCCTTTTAACACTTCTGCACGATTTGCCGTTTCGTAATTGGTATAAGCTAAACCATTGTGATTAAAAAAACCCGACGATTGCACCGGAATACCGTCTTGTAAATACAAATAATACGGTGCAGTATTGGTTGGCATACGAATACTGGTGGTGTGCCCTAAAATCGAACCTGTTTGGGTAATGCGTACCCCAGCAATCGAGTTAAATAAATCTTTTTGTAAAATGGGGGCATCTAATTGGGTTTCTTTGGGGGTTTTTGTCCCTACACTAGCGGGTGTTTTGATCTGCTTTTGTTGGCTGCGTGTTGCTGTAACGGTCACAGTATCTAATGCGGTGCTATCATCCGCCATTACCCACGGGCTAATCAAGGAAACCGCGCTGGCAGTTAATAACAAAGTCGTAAAAGCTGTGTGTTTTTGCATGGGCAAACTCCGCAATTCATGAATTGCGCCCATTTAGCAAATACAATGCCAATCATTATTGTCCATTTTTTCAAATAACTAATCACACAATCCATGCTCAGGTGTGTGAAATAACACAGTTGCCTGTGTGAAATCACTTATCCACTTGGGCAAAAAAAGCGTGATAAAATGCGCCGTCATTTGACAAGGGTTTTTGGGGTGTTATGGATTTTCTGCAAGCCAATTTGGATTATTTGGTGCTCGGTACGCTCGGTTTTATGAGCTTTGTGATGCTGGCATTGGTGGTGGAACGTTATTGGTATTTAAGCCGCGTCGATATTCAGCAATTTTCCCACCTCGAATTGCTCAAAGTCGCTTTGACACGCAATCTCACCACCATTTCTAGCATTGGCTCAAACGCACCGTATGTGGGTTTGCTCGGCACGGTGTTGGGGATTTTGGTGACGTTTTACAGCATGGGGCAGGGCGGCAAAATTGAAGTCCATACCATTATGCTAGGTTTAGCGATGGCACTCAAAGCCACTGCTGCGGGGTTGGTGGTCGCAATTCCGGCGATACTGTTTTACAACGGTTTGCTGCGCAAAGTCGACGTACTTACCGCACAATGGCAGGCGTGGACGGACGGTAAATCGTCATGAAACGCTTTGACCAGATTAACATGATTCCGTTTATCGACATTATGCTGGTATTGCTGGCGATTGTGCTCACCACTGCGTCGTTCATTTCGCAGGGGTTGATTCCAGTGGATTTGCCTAAAGCCGAACACAGCCAAGCGGCAAGCGGCAATGAAAAAACGCTGGAAATTGCGATTAATGCGCAAAATCAGTTATTTGTCGACGGGGTATTAACGGCTGAAACGGAACTTGCCAAACAGTTGGAGGCACACCCCAACACCACGCCCGTGTTATTGCGTGTGGATAAAACGGCTGAGTTTGCGCATTTCATCGCGGTAGTCGATGTGTTAAAAGCCAAGCAGTTTGCACAAATGGCGATTCAAACCGAACAGGCGGGAGCAACACCGTGAAACGGCATGTGACGGGATTTGGCATTTCCGCACTGTTGCACGCGGGTTTGGTGTTCGTCGCATTACCTGTGTTGTTGTCGCAACCGAGCGAACCACCTGCTAAACCACAACCATTAACGTTGGAACTGGCAACATTTCAGCCTGCGCCGCCGCCGCCCGTTTCTCCCGCGCCGCCTATTACACCGACACCCGCACCGCAAGCCGTCGCCAAACCCGCGCCGCCGCCCGTTCCTAAACCCATTATTCCAGCTAAACCCGTGGTGAAAGCGGTAGTGGCAACACCCAAACCCAAGCCGAAACCCATTCCCAAGCCCGAACCCGAATCAAAACCTAAGCCGATTAGTAAAGCCGAGCCAAAACGGGAAGCGAAACCTGCGCCGCCAGTCGAGCCAAAACCTGAACCTGTGGCACAACCCACGGCAACGGCGCAACACGCCGCGCCGCGTCAGCCTTCTGCGCCCGTTGCCCCGCATCCTACAGCGGTGGCGAAACCTGCGCCCGTTGCTCCGCGCCTCGCAGCGGTGGCGAGACCTGAGTCACCCGTTCCCGCACCCAAACCCATGGTAGCGGCGAATAATCCGGCGGCAGAAGCGGCTTATCGTGCCAAGTTACAAAGCCTCATTGCCGCGCGGAAACGTTACCCCAGTATGGCGGAAAAAATGGAAGCCGAAGGCACAGTAGAGGTGGCGTTTACCGTGTTACCTAATGGCACGATTACAGGGGCGCGGGTGGCGAACAGTTCGGGCAATCAATGGCTGGACCAAGCGGCGGTACAAGCGGTACAGGTTGCGTCAGGCGCGTTGCCCTTTCCCCCCGACATTCGCAAAGCGCAGTGGGCATTTACCATCGGTGTGGATTTTCGGTTGGAATAGCCAGCGTTTGCTTGGAAACCGTTATACTGCGACTTCGGCTATTGGTGGAGGTCTGGTGGATGAAACTCTTTCAACTTCGTCTGTTAAAAACGCTGTTGAGTAACGGCATGAATGTGTCGCGTGCGGCAGAACAGCATTTCATTGTGCAGTCGGCGGTAAGTCGCCAACTGGCTTTACTGGAAGAAGAATTGGGGATGCCGCTGTTCGAGCGCAAAGGTAAACGGCTGGTTGAACCCACGCCCGTGTGCAAAATGATTGCCAAGGAACTCGACCATATTGAACAATCCATCGGCAATATTCGTGCTCTCGCTGACGATTACCGCACGCAAACCAAAGGCGAATTGCGCGTTGCTACCACGCACACGCAAGCACGGTATTTTTTGCCCGATGTGATGCTGGAATTTCGCCAGCGTTACCCCGATGTGGCGATTCATTTCCTGCAAGGTAATCCAGCGGAATTGGTGCGCATGTTGCACGAAGGTAAAGCCGACATAGCCGTGTGTACCGAAGAATTGCATGAAGACCCTGAATTAGAAAGTCGCCAATGTTACGACTGGAATCATGGTGTGGTGATTCCTGCACATCACCCGCTTGCCACAGGTAACATCACGCTCGAACGTCTGGCTGCTTATCCGGTATTGACTTATATCTTCGGCTTTACTGGACGATCAAAAATTCACGATGCATTTCTACAGGCGGGTTTGAAACTGGATGTCACCTTTGCTGCCACCGATACTGATGTGATTATTAGCTATGTGCGGCTAGGCTTTGGCGCGGGCATTATTGCGAAGATGGCGTATTCGCACATTCACGACGATGATTTGGTCATGCGTGACCTCGCGCATTTATTCCCACCTTCCACCACTCGCGTCGGCTGGCTGAAAAACAAATACCTCAAACACTACGTTCACGATCTCGTCGACTTGCTAGTCGAACACGGTGAAAGTGAAACGTGGTATGCGTAAATGGCTAGATTAACAGTAGGTTATAACCCACAAATGGCGTAAGTTTGTTGCACAAAAAAGGTGAGTTTCCCCGCCTTTTCCTTCACCTAAACCAATCTCAGTTTAGTGTTTTTTCTTTGGGGCAATTAAGTCGGTAATCGAGCCTTCAAACATTTCGGCTGCCATGATGCCTTGCGTGTCGCGCTCAATTGCCAGCCATTTCGTGCAGTTAATGCTCTGCTGGATTCAGTAGTTCCAGCTTGAAATACTTCAAATACCCACTGTCCCGCGAAATCAGCCCAAATCCGGCAACGCTGGCATGTGCGCCAATCAGGAAATCAGCCAATACCCGTTTTTTCTGCCCTTTATTTTGGCGATAACGGCGGAAAGCCTGACCCGCTAGAAACGTCGCCTCCCAAATCAGGTCATCGCGCCGAAACACATCACGCGGTAACAGCGAATCCAATTCTTCCAAGGAGTCACAAATTGCTCCAGCCATTCAGTCGGCATCACGCAACAACCCCATCAATTGGTCAGTCGTCATGCCTGTTTTTTTACGTCCACGCAGCGCACGGATGGCGCGACTTTGTGTAGTACGTTTGCGCACCAATACTAACTCATTATTGCGGGCAATAAATTCAACCTCAGTGTTGGGGAGAAACCCAAACTGCACCCGATATTCCTGCGGTATCGTCACCTGTCCACGTTCGCTGATTTGCATGGCATTTCTCACATAATATGAATACGGATTCATATTAGCCCATCATGGCAGAGACAGCCAGAGATGCCGTTACGCCGCGCGTTGCTGTGGTAAATGCACATCCACCACAATTTCAGCATAAGGCGTAAACACCTTACCTTGTGCATCGCGCTCGATTGCCAGCCATTCCATTAAGCGTTCCACATCGTTATGCACATTCTTATAATCGCGCTGCAACGTGCGGGCAAGCTCGGCGATACTCATTGCTCCTTGTTCACGCAAGGTCGCCAATAACTCCCAGCGTTTTGGCGTAAATACACCCAACATTTGGCTCATATCCTTAAAGCCCACGCCGAAATAAGGCGCAGGCTCTTCGCCAACGTCCAAGCGTTCCATCATCTGCTGCGCCAACGCCAAAGATGATTGGATACCCGTGCCGACTTTAATGGTTAGAATCTGTTCACTCATGTGTTTACCCTGTATCCCCAGTTTTTTCATTGTGTATCTCTAAATTAAATGTTTGATTTTATAAAAGTTACACAACTGATTATTTACCAGACAATTTAAATTAATTATGATGATACTCGAAACCCCAGTCATCAAAGGTACGTATGATGTTTGATCTTCCGATTCTAGCAAGCCTTGTTTCATGGTGCTTATTTCTTTTTGTGGTCGCAACAGGTGTTATGGGACTATGGGCTTTTTACGTTTGGTGGAAAAAAGATAAAAATACTAGGGAACGATTTGCATTTTATGGATTTGCGGGTTTAATGGGTTTAATTGCTATATTTTTCATGATAATAAAAATAGATAGTCCTATAGTAGCTGATATAATAGCATCAATCTTATCCCCACTGGGAATCACAGTATCTTTACCAGCATCACCTATAAGTCCATTAGAATCTATTCTGGCTTTTTCATTAATACTGGTTATGATTGGAGCTTACTGGAATATTTTTATTAATTGGAATGGGCAGAAAAGTATAGCGCAACACGAACAAGAACAAAATCGTGAACATGCAAGCATTATTAGAGATATTCATCTATTACTTAACAAAAGCACTGAGAGTAAACAGAAATTAATACCATACTGTCCC
>CAZTUZ010000114.1:0-8742 GCA_964617055.1 uncultured Thiothrix sp. | reverse complement strand
GCGCGTGCTTCACCGTTTTCACCTAACCCCGTATACAGGTCAAAACGCCCATTACCTGTGATGGCTTTACCGTGGTCTTGGGCAAAGAGTAAACGCCATTCTTTACCAACCTTTTGTCCGGTGGGGCTAAGTCGCGGCAATTCTGCCAATAAAATCGAACCGTGAGGAATATAGCGGCTATCAACCGCCACGGTGTGTCCTGGTATTACACCATTGCCAGACGCGGTTTCGGGTGTCGAACCTGTGTCGCGGAAAAAGACATAACGTGGATTACTGGTAATAACTTCATAGGCTTTGTGCGGATTGGCTTTCAGCCATTCGTGAATACCATTGTTGGATAGATTATTAGTTTTATAGCCTTTGCTGCGTAAATAGTTGGAAATGGGGAGAAATGAGCGGTTATTCGTGCCTGCGTAGTCCAAAATAGTACGCGAGCCATCAGGGAAGGTAAGTAGGGCTGATCCTTGGACTTGCGCAACATACAAATTAAAGGGGTCATCTGTCCAAGCGATTTCCAGACCTTTACCGCGTAATGCACCATTGGCAATATCAGCATGTGAGAGGTGGTTGACATTGCTTTTGGGCTTGCTGTAGATGGGGATGCTAAAACGTGCAGTTTGAACACGGCTTGCAGCCAACGTGGGTGTAAAATAGCCAGTAAAATTGCCCTGCCCAACGCCTTGGGTGGAACTGACAGGAACAAGTTGGAAATATTCGGCTAGTTGTCCGCTGAAAGAAGCATCATGCCAGTTGAGTAGGGTTTGTACAGTTTCTAGCAGGAGTGTGGTGGGGTAGGTGTTATTGCCGTTGATACGGCGTGTGTATTGTGTCTGTAAAAAACTGGCAATGCCCGTTAGTCCGTTGCGACTATTGTTTGTTTGTAGGCAAAAGTTTAACAAGCTAGGGGCTTCAGATGCCTCACAGTCTGTTTTAATATTTAGCGGGAAATCATTCTGTTTATAGGGGGGCGGGTAATTATTGGGTTGTGCGACGGGTTGCCAGGCTTCCCATGCTGGGTTGTTAGCATGGACAGGCGAAACACAACTAAAGAGACCGCCCACGATTAGAGCGACCGTTAATTGACGGTGGAGCATTTTGACACCCTATTATTGTTATGGTTATTGGGGGAGTTATGGGGCATTATGCGCTTGGTTTATGAGTAGAAAAAGCCATGAACGGTATAATCTGATAAACGGAGTGAATGGATTTAAGAGACTTTCCTTGTCCGAATTAGGATTAGTGTGGTAAAAATGCGCGTATGAAGCAATTCAGTAGCTTCCTGAAGAATAATGAAAAATTGTTGGGGCAAAGAATATGGCAAATCAGAAACAGCGATTCGCGCAAGCGAGGATGCTGCCTCTTCTCTTTCTGTGCTATGTGTTAGGCTGGGGAAATCTAGCACAAGCGGCTTTAAGTTATGATACGAATGTTTCTGCTGCTCAATTATCAAGTATAATTGACGGCCCTGGATTGAGCATCTCCAATTTAACTGTGAGCCGTGGTGTGGCGGGACAGTATGGTGTGTTTGCGGGAGGCGGGAGTATTTTGGGGGTGGAATCTGGGATGTTCATGAACACCGGAAATCTGTGGACGTGGCAAGCACCCAATAATAATGCCGCTTACTCGTATGTGACGAAGGTTATTTATGCTGACCCTGATTTGGTGACGATTAGTTCGGGGGCTAAGTACGATCCTGCTATTATCGAGTTCGATGTTGTACCACAAGGCGATAGAGTAAATTTTGTGTTTTCGTTCGGTTCGGATGAATACCCTGAGTATGTGTGCAGCCGCTTTAATGATGCATTTGGTCTTTTTGTTTCAGGACCTGGTTTGAACGGTACGCAAAACGCGGCATTCATGCCGAACACGCGCGATGCAATTGCAGTCAATAATGTGAATGGTGGTGCGCCTGGCACAAAAGCAGACGGTACAGCGTGTAATTTGGGTAATACCGCTTATTTTGTGGACAATGGTAATGGTTCAGGTAGTGCAACAACGCAATTAGATGGCCACACTAGGCCGATTACGGCTTCATTATCGGGGATGATTGCGGGGCAGGTCTATCATGTAAAACTGGCTTTAGCAGATGCAGGAGACCCAGGTTATGATTCGGGTGCGGCATTTAAATGGCTAACCAGTACACAATCCACCTCAGTAGATTTATCTTTAACGGCGACAACTAATAAATTAAATCCAACTTTTAATTCTGAGGTGGAATTAACCTATACCCTTGCTAATGCGTCAGGGGTTGCTACTAGTGGTGTGTTAGTCGGTCTTGAATGGCCGGATGGTTTAACTTGGGTTGGGGATGATTCAGCAGGTGCATATAATCCATCAACACGGGAATGGAACGTCGATAATATTGCAGCCAATGGCACAAGGCAATTAAAGATTCGTGCTACCGTGGGGACAAATGCCAGTTATACAGTGACGGGCGAAGTTATTTATGCATTCAATGAAGACCCTGATTCAAAACCTTTTAATCGTTTGTCTATCCCCAATGAAGATGATACAGCTAACGTTACGGTGTATCCTGTCGAAAATAAGCCGCCAAAGTTAGACAGTTTTGTCGCTTTATCGCATCCTGAAAATGCACTGGATGTCGCTATTGTCGCAGCTACTGACACAAATGGCGATACGCTATCTTACAGCATTACAGGTGGTGCTGATGCTGCATTGTTTACTTTAAATAGCCAAACGGGGCAATTAAGCTTTAAAACAGCACCCGATTATGAAAATCCTCTGGATGCAGATAAAAATAATGTTTATCAGGTTATTTTAACCGCTAGTGATGGTTCATTAACAGCGACTCAGACAATGGAAGTAACCATTACGGATTTAGTAGAAAACGTTGCACCGGACATCATTAGTAATGGTGGTGATACTATTGGCACTATTACCATGCCAGAAAATCAGACGGTTGTCACCACGGTGATTGCAACGGATGCTAATAGTGATAAGCTAACCTACAAATTCAGTGGTGGTCCTGATAGGAGTCTTTTTCAAATCAATGCCGTGACAGGTACGCTAATCTTCGTGGCAGCTCCTGATTATGAGCAACCAAGCGACGCAGATAAAAATAATATTTATATTGTGCAAGTCGCTGTGACGGACGGTAAATTAACTACGTCACAGACATTGCGTATTACGATCACTAATGTTCATGAAAATACACCGCCAGATATTACCAGCAATGGTGGTTCAGATGCAGAGTATTTAACGATTCCTGAAGGTCAGGTGGCAGTAACGACAGTAACAGCAACGGATGTGGACAAGGATAAGCTGACTTATCAATTAGGTAGTGATGGTGATGAGACGCTGTTCCAAATTAACACCAATACTGGAACATTGGCTTTCAGTGGTGCGCCTGACTATGAAAATCCATTAGATACGAATAAAGATAATATTTACATTGTGACGGTCATTGCCAATGATGGTACGGCACAAACCAAACAAGTCTTATTTATTACTGTTACCGATGTATTTGAAAATCTACCTCCCGTGATTACCAGTTACAGCGGGGCAAGTAATGCCAGTATTGATTTGGATGAGAATATCAAAGAGGTCGGTATTGTGAGTGCCACTGATGGTAATCATGATACCTTAACTTATAGTCTAGTTAGTGGGGCTGATAGTGCATCGTTTAGCATTAATGCGCAAACAGGAGCTTTAAGCTTTATTAATGCACCAGATTATGAAAAACCTACTGATACTGATGAGAATAATGTTTACATTGTGACTGTTCAGGTTTCAGATGGTCTGCTAGTTGCTACTCAAACCATTACGGTGACGATTAACAATATTGCGGATGTTTCATTCGTAAATGTGGTGTTAAAGGTTTTGTTGCAAGGCGCATATCGAGCTAATACTCAATTAATGAGCGATGGATTAAATACCCTGAAATACCTACCGAGTTTGCAGCCGTATGGTGATTTAAAAACAGCGTTTGGTTATGCAACCACTGATGATATTGCTTCGCCATTTGATTATCATGGGAAGGAAACTGCAATTGATAGCGTCATGAATGCTACGGGGCAAGATGCTCCAGTAGATTGGGTATTAGTGGAGTTGCGTGATTCAACCGATCCGAGTAAACGTGTTGCGGCGGCGGCAGGTATTTTACAACGTGATGGCGATGTGGTGGAGGCAGCAACGGGTAAAAGTATCTTACCAGTTTTATATGCAGAAGATGGTAATTATTATGTCATGATTCGACATCGTAATCATTTGGCAGTTATGACAAAAGAGCCATTAGCCTTGAGTCAAGCAGTGCCCGTTAGTATAGACTTTTCTGCTTTAAGCACTCCTGTTTATGGTGGTGATGCTGCTCGGCTGGATGGTTCTAATGTTGCTCTAATGTGGGCAGGTGATGTAAATAACAGTAATACCGCAATTGCGACAGGTCCTGGGAGTGATAGCAGTATTATTCTGGGGGCGGTATTGGTTGCACCGGATAATAAACAGGTTAATGCCGCCTATCACTTGCAGGGTTATTATGCTACGGATTTGAATATGGATGGTTCAACCTTATTTACAGGGCCTAGCAATGATACCAATTACCTTATGGGTAATATTTTATTGCACCCTAGTAATGTCACGGGCAGTATGAATTACATTATGCGTGGTTCTGCCCCTGTTCGATAGCAGCAAAGTTGCCCCCGACGAGCGGCTTGCCTTATAGTAAGCCGCTTACTTGCACGCCTAGAAAAACACTGGAGAACGCATGTCCCACCCAATTCATACCCTATCGCTGAAGGAACTCCGCGATGGGATTCAATCAGGGCAATTTTCCGTCATGGAGGCCACTGATGCGTACCTCGACCGCATCGAACGTTTTAACCCTGAACTCAATGCTTACATTACCGTCACCCGCGATACTGCGAAAGCTCAAGCTATCGCCATTGATAACCGCATTCGTCAGGGCGAATTAACGGGTGCTATGGCGGGCGTGCCTTACGCGCTGAAAGATTTATTCTGCTCGAAAGACGTGCGTACCACTTGCGCGTCGAACATGTTGAGCAATTTTATTTCCCCGTATGACGCGCACGTTGCGGAAAAGCTCAAAGCGGCTGGCGGTGTATTGCTCGGCAAAAACAACATGGACGAGTTCGCGATGGGTTCATCCAATGAAACCTCCGCTTTCGGCAATGTGCGTAACCCGTGGGATACCACGAAAGTCCCCGGTGGCAGTTCCGGCGGCGGCGCGGCGACCATTGCGGCGCGTTTAGCCCCGATGACGTTGGGTACGGATACGGGCGGTTCGATTCGTCAACCTGCGTCTTTTTGCAATATCACGGGGATTAAACCGACTTATGGGCGCATTTCGCGTTACGGCATGATTGCGTTTGCCTCCAGCCTTGACCAATGCGGTCCAATGGCGGCATCGGCGGAAGATTGCGCGATTACTCTGAATGTGATTTCCGGCTTGGACGAACGCGATTCCACCAGCGTTGACCGCGCCGTGCCCGATTATACCGCGACCTTGAACGATTCGATTGCCGGATTGCGCATTGGTTTACCCAAAGAGTTCTTCGCTGAAGGTTTAAACCCGCAAGTTGCGGAAGTCATCGAACAAGCGATTAAGGCGTTTGAAGCCAAGGGCGCGATCATTAAAGAAGTCACCTTACCGAACAGCCACTTAGCCGTTCCGGTGTACTATGTGGTTGCTCCGGCGGAATGTTCCTCGAATCTGGCGCGTTTCGACGGCGTGCGCTTCGGGCATCGTTGTGCTGATCCGCACGATTTGAAAGATTTGTACGAACGCAGCCGCTGGGAAGGTTTCGGCGCGGAAGTGAAACGCCGCATTATGATTGGTACTTACGCGCTGTCATCCGGTTATTACGACGCTTACTATTTGAAAGCGCAGAAAATTCGCCGTCTGATCCAGCAAGATTTCGTTGAAGCCTTCAAGGAAGTCGACGTGATCATGGGGCCTTCTTGCCCGACTACGGCGTTCGGCATTGGCGCGAAAAAAGACGACCCGATTGCCATGTACCTCGAAGACTTGTACACCATTCCGGTGAGTTTGGCAGGTTTACCAGGGATGACCTTCCCGATTGGTTTTGCGGCAGACGGTTTGCCCGTCGGCATTCAATTGGTCGGCAATTACTTTGAAGAAGCGCGGATGTTGAACATTGCGCACCAATACCAACAATGGACAGGCTGGCATCAACAATTGCCTAGCCAGTTTGCGTAAGGAGCGAAGCACTATGGAATGGGAAACCGTCATCGGGCTGGAAATCCACGCCCAATTGTCCACCAACAGTAAGATTTTCTCCGGTTCATCCACCGCGTATGGCGCAGCAGCCAATACCCAAGCCAGCTTGATTGATTTGGGGATGCCAGGGGTATTGCCCGTGCTGAATAAGCAAGCGGTGCGCATGGCGGTGAAATTCGGTTTAGCGATTGATGCGCACCTCGCACCGCGTTCGGTGTTTGCGCGGAAAAACTATTTCTACCCCGATTTGCCGAAAGGCTACCAAATCAGCCAATACGAATTGCCCATCGTTGGCGTAGGGCATTTGGACATTGAGCTGGAAGACGGCTCGACCAAACGCATTGGCATTACCCGTGCGCATTTGGAAGAAGACGCAGGCAAATCCTTGCACGAAGACTTCCACGGCAAATCCGGCATTGACTTGAACCGCGCTGGTACGCCGTTGCTGGAAATCGTTTCCGAACCGGACATGCGTAACGCCAAAGAAGCCGTGGCTTACATGAAAAAGCTACACGCACTGGTGCGTTACTTGGGCGTGTGCGATGGCAATATGCAGGAAGGTTCATTCCGTTGCGATGCCAACGTTTCGGTACGCCGTCGCGGTGAACCGTTTGGTACACGCGCAGAAATCAAAAACCTGAACTCGTTCCGCTTTATCGAACGCGCCATTAACCACGAAGTTGAACGCCAAATCGACCTGATCGAATCCGGCGGCAAAGTGGTGCAAGAAACGCGGCTTTACGACCCTGACCGCAATGAAACCCGCTCCATGCGTGGCAAGGAAGACGCGAACGACTACCGTTATTTCCCCGACCCCGATTTGTTGCCCGTGGAAATTACGCCGGAGTTCATCGAATCCGTGCGTGCGACCTTGCCAGAATTGCCTGACGCGAAAAAAGCACGTTTCATGGCGGATTACAAACTCAGTGCTTATGACGCGGACATGCTCACGCAAAGCCGTGAAGTGGCGGATTACTTTGAAGCCGTGGCAAAACTCTGTGGCGATGCCAAACTCGCCGCCAACTGGGTGAATGGCGAACTCGCCGCCGCGCTCAACCGCGATGGTTGCGACATTACCGCCGCACCCGTTACCGCAGATGCTTTCGCAGGCTTGTTACAACGCATTTTGGATAACACCATTTCCGGCAAAATCGCCAAAGAAGTGTTGGAAGCGATGTGGAACGGCGAAGGTTCAGCCGACGCGGTGATCGAGCAAAAAGGCTTGAAACAAATCACCGACACGGGCGCGATTGAAGCCATGATTGATGAAATCATCGCCGCCAACCCGAAACAAACCGCTGAATACCGTTCGGGTAAAGACAAGCTGTTTGGCTTCTTCGTCGGCGCGGCAATGAAAGCATCCAAAGGCAAGGCAAACCCTGAACAGGTCAATGCCATCCTCAAACAAAAACTGGCAGGTTAAGCGAATTTAACCCCTGATCCCAGCCCCTCTCCTTTGAGGATAGAGGGGCAAGAGAGTGAAATTATGGCAATTACTGAAACTGAAGTTCGTAAAGTCGCGCATTTGGCACGTTTGGCTATGCCAGATGAATACATTGAGGCATACACCAAGAATTTGTCCAATATTCTGGATTTAGTGGCGCAAATGGAAGTGGTGGATACCGACGGTGTGTCGCCAATGGCGCATCCGTTGGACATGACGCAACGCCTGCGTGACGACGTAGTAACCGAAACCAACCAACGCGATTATTACCAACAAATTGCACCAGAAACCGAGAACGGTTTGTACCTTGTGCCGAAGGTAATTGAGTAAAGTATATTCCCATCTGTTGGTCTGGATTTCCTACCTCACACAGTGGGGTAGGCTATACTCAAAGCGTCAACTGCGTATTATGTAGGCAGATTAATAACGACATTTGGAGCTTTTAGTATGAGTGATGACAACAACCCTTATGCCCCACCGCGTTCTGATGTAACTCCCCCGCCATTGCAACCTGGAAATCGTGAACTCTTGGCTGAGCCGCGTTCCTTGCCTATGGGAGCTGGGTTCGGTTGGTTATCCGACAGTTGGGGAATGGTGAAAGACAATTTGGGCGTTTGGGTACTGATTACCGTGGCCTTGATTGTGTTTCAAGTTGTATTAGGTTTCGTGCCTTTTATTGGCGATGTGGTTTCTTCTATTCTTAGCCCTGTGTTTACAGGTGGGCTACTGTTAGGGATTCGTCAGCTAGAAAGTGGCGAAAAAATGCGTTTTGACTATTTGTTTGAAGGGTTCAAACAAAAATTTGCGCCGTTGGCTGGTTTAGGTGGTATCACCTTGGTGGTCATGTTTGTGTTTTTCATTGTCCTTGGTGGCCTACTGGTCGGCAGCAATATGGAAAGTCTTGAATCAGGTGTAATGAATCCTGAAGACCTATTCACCCAAATGAACATGGGTTTATTGGGAATTGGTATCGTATTTTTGCTGTTGATTATGTTGTTTTTCTATTTCTCAACGCAATTAGTAGCGTTAAATGACGTGCCTGTATTACAAGCATTGAGCATGAGTTTTAAAGGGTGTTTGC
>CAZTUZ010000113.1:0-8798 GCA_964617055.1 uncultured Thiothrix sp. | reverse complement strand
CCGCGAGCTTCTTCGCCTTCGCTGAGCATGGCAGGCTTTTCAATAAAGGGGGAAACGGCTCGAACATGGGGGAAATTCAGCAGTTTTTCGCGTTTGGCTTGCCAATCGGCGACGCTGACATCTGCTTCAGAAACGGTAATGTGCGCCAACATGCCTAAAATGCGTTCGCGCATGGCTTGTTCAAAGCCATTCATGACCGATAGCACGGTAATTAACACCAATACGCCAATGGCAATGCCCGTCATGGAGGCAAGTGAAATAAAGGAAATGAAATGCTTTTGGCGACGGGCGCGGGTGTAACGCCAGCCCACGAATAATTCCAATGGCTGGAACATGGAACTGATTTTACTCATAGCGCAAGGACTCCGCAGGTTGAATCAAAGCGGCACGCCGCGCCGGATAAACGGTGGCAAGTATTGAAGCAATGAGGGAGGCTAAACCAATCCACGCCACATTTTCCCAACGCAAGTCGGAGGGGATTTCGCTAATGTAGAAAATGTCTGCCGAGAACACTTTAAAGCCAAAAGTATGTTCTAACCAACCGACCACTTCACCAATGTGCAATGACAGCAGTACGCCCAAACTCACGCCCACTACCGTGCCGAAGATGCCAATAATGCTGCCTTGAATCATGAACACGCGCATAATGCGTTCGCTAGACATACCAAACGTGCGCAAAATAGCAATATCGGCTTGCTTATCATTAACGGTCATGACCAATGATGCCACCAAATTAAACAATGCCACGCAGACCACCAAAAACAGGATTAAGGTCATGGCAATGCGTTCGGTTTTCACCGCACGGAAGAAACTACCGTGTTCCTGACTCCAGTCAGTCACTTTGACATCGTTACCTAAGCGTTGTTGTAAGTCGTAACCAATGCTTTGCGCGTCGAATAAATTATCCACTTTTAAACGCACGCCGCTAATGTCTTCGCCCAAGCTAAACAGCCGCGAAGCGTCGCTCAGTTCAATAAAACTGGTCATGCCATCGTATTCAGGATGCCCGATTTGATACACGCCAACCACGGTAAAGCGACGAATGCGCGGCAGAATCCCCGCAGGTGTGACTTGCACTTGTGGCACGACCACGGTGACTTTATCCCCTGGCATTACGCTCAAAGCAGACGCAACTTCCACGCCCAAGACAATGCCATATTCACGCGGTTTGAGATTGGCAAAATTGCCGTCGATCATTTTGAAATCGACATCACTGACTTGATCTTGTTGTTTAGGGTCAATGCCTTGCAAGACCACGCCGCGCATACGTTCGCCATTGGTAATCATGACTTGCTTTTGCACATACGGAGCCGCCCCAATCACATGAGGTTCTTTGCGTAAGCGTTCGACTTGTGCCGACCAGTCGCTTAATTGCCCATTTGTCCCTGAAACCGTGACATGCGCAATTACACCCAGTATTTTGTCCCTGAGTTCTTTTTCAAAGCCATTCATGATTGATAAAACAGTAATCAAAACCATAACCCCCAGCATAATGCCCAGCATGGAGGCGAAGGAAATGAACGAGATGAAGCGGTTACGTCGCCGCGAATGCGTGTAACGCTGACCGATAAAAAGTTCGAGTGGTGTAAACATGGCTGGCGATTGTACCGTGATAGCAATAAAAACACAGCATAAAAAACATGCTGTGAGTGTCGTTAATGAATACCTATTCTAAAAAACAATCAGGAGAATAAGACATGCATTTGCGTCAATGGTTTGCAGCTTCCTTATTGTCTGTTGCATTTTTGAGCCAAATGGTTATAGCAGCGGATTATCCAACACGCGGCATGAGTATGGCTAGTGTCAAAGCGCAGTATGGTGCGCCACAATCGGTACAAGTTTCCAGTGGGCAGGTTAAGAAAAAATGGCCGCGCATTACTGTGTGGAAGTATGGTAACTTTTCGGTCTATTTCGAGCGCAGCACGGTGCTGCATACTGTTGTTCATCATTAACAGGCTGGAAACAACTTGGAAAAGCGTAATTTTTTAGCGGAATGGCATCCGCAATGGGGCGTATTACTCGCATGGCCACACCCTGACACCGATTGGGCAGCCAATTTGGAAGCGGCACAGGTGTGTTATGCGCAAATTGTAAACGCCATTAGTGCACGGCAGCACGTTTTATTGCTGTGTCATGACGCAGCACATCAAGCACACATTGAACGTTATCTCGGCGATTCGGAGCAGCGTTTGCAACGGGTGCATCTGGTGCAAATGCCGTATAACGACACATGGGCGCGGGATTTTGGTTTTATTACCGTGCAAAAAGACGGTAAACCGCTGTTGTTGGATTTCACCTTCAATGCGTGGGGCGGCAAATTCGACGCGAGTTTGGATAATGGCGTGAATGCGTGTTTATTATCCCTACCATTTTTAGCCAGCAATACCTTGGAAACGCATTCTTTGGTGATGGAAGGCGGCAGTCTGGAAACTGATGGGCAAGGCACGTTACTGACCACCGAAATTTGCCTGCTGAATCCCAACCGCAACCCGACTTTAGACAAAGCCACCATTGAAGAGCAATTACGCGCCAGTTTGGGTGTGGAACGCATTTTGTGGTTGGCACACGGGCATTTGGAAGGCGATGATACCGACGCGCACATTGACACGTTGGCGCGGTTTGCCGATCCGCACAGCATTATCTACATGACGTGCGATGATCCGAGCGATTCGCATTACCCCGCGCTCAAAGCGATGGAGGCGGAATTGCAAGCCTTGCGTCAAGCCGATGGTACAGCGTACCGCCTGTTCCCTGTGCCGATGCCAGCGGCGATTTACGACGATGAACGCCGCTTACCTGCCAGTTATGTGAATTTCTTAATCATTAACGGCGCAGTGTTACTGCCGATTTACGGCGATGCACGCACCGATGCGCTTGCCATTGCGCAAACGCAAGCCGCCTTCCCGCATCACGAAGTCGTGGCAATTGATTGCAATGCCCTGATTGCGCAAAACGGCAGCCTGCATTGCGTTACCATGCAAATTCCACAAGAGGTTATTGCCGCATGAGCCGAACAGTGAAAGTCGCGGTGGTACAACACAGCAATAGCGCGGATTACCACGCAAATCTGGAAAAAAGCATTGCAGGCATTCGTCGTGCAGCGGCGCAAGGTGCGCAATTGGTGATGTTGCAGGAGTTGCACACAGGCTTGTATTTTTGCCAAGTCGAAGATACCGATTATTTCGATTTAGCCGAAACCATTCCAGGACCAAGCACGGATACCTTGGGCAAACTTGCCGCCGAATTGGGCATTGTGATTGTGTGTTCCTTATTTGAAAAACGCGCTACGGGCTTGTACCACAATACCGCCGTGGTGCTGGATACCGACGGCAGCATTGCGGGTAAATACCGCAAAATGCACATTCCTGACGACCCTGGGTATTACGAGAAATTCTATTTCACCCCTGGGGATTTGGGCTTTACCCCGATTAAAACCAGCCTTGCTACCTTGGGCGTGTTGGTATGTTGGGATCAATGGTATCCCGAAGCGGCGCGGTTAATGGCATTGGCGGGGGCGGAATTACTGCTGTACCCGACGGCTATCGGTTGGAATCCTAACGACACGACGGAAGAACAAGCGCGGCAACGTGACGCATGGATTACCGTGCAACGTTCCCATGCCGTGGCGAATAATATCCCCGTGTTAAGCGCGAATCGCGTGGGATTTGAAGGCGACCCCAGTGCGCAAACCGCAGGCAGTTTGTTTTGGGGTTCGAGCATGATTGTCGGTTGGCAAGGCGAATTACTCGCCCAAGCCGATACCAGCAGTGAAACCGAATTGGTGGTGGAACTGGACTTAGCTCGCACCGAACAAGTACGCCGCTGGTGGCCGTATTTGCGTGACCGTCGCATTGATGCCTACCAAGATTTAACCCGCCGTTACCGAGATTAATCGTTCTTACATTCAAGATTATGAGCTGATTTCCTCATAACTTTTTGGGGATTTTACTGATTAAAAATACTGCTAAATATGGCATGTTTGCTGTATTTAGCACATTTCATGATCGTGGTTTATATCTTCTATTTGCACTGCCTGTATGGAAAGGCTAGACTAATTGGGTATTTATATAATTTATAATTATAGCCTAATAGTAAAGTAGGCTTGTGCAGATAAGAGGCAGAACATGATGCGCATCCTAAAAGAAGCTGCTGCTGTGATGGTGGTGGCATCGACATTGGTAGTATTGCCCGCCACATCCCATGCTCGTTTGAAAGATAACCATTTAGGGCTAACGATTGGAAATCTTGCAGGGGAACAAGCAAATGGACAAAGTATCGATGCTGATTATACGGATAGTATTTATTATCAACTAAAACAGCTTTTAGGCGAGAGATTTTACAATTATTTGTTGGATCACGACGAGTTTGTAAAAATCCAAGACATCGCCATTAATTTGATTGAAAAGAAATATACCGTCTCGCGAGGTAGACAACACCCCTAAACCACTTAGCAAAAATGCCGGATGTTAATCCGGCATTTGCTTAATGTGCAAGTTGGTAAGGCAGCTTACACGCTAGCAATACGGCTCAAAGCGTTTTCCAGATTCGCCATACTAGTGGCGAAGGAAATGCGGAAGTGACCTTCCAAACCAAACGCTGAACCCGGTACAACCGCGACACCGACTTTATCCAGCAAATAGCTGGCTAGTTCTGCGTCGTTTTTCAGCCCCAAACGTTTGATCATACCTTCGGCATTGGGGAAGCTGTAGAACGTACCGTCGGCGGGTAAGCATTCGATGCCATCCATTGCATTGAAGGTTTTCAGCACATAATCGTGGCGTTGTTCAAACGCTGCCACCATCGTTTGGATGAAACCTTGATCACCGTCCAATGCGACCGCCGCTGCGTATTGCGAGATAGAAGTCGGATTGGAAGTGCTTTGTGATTGCACCATGCTCATAGCTTGGATGAGCTTTTCAGGGCCACCCGCATAACCGATACGCCAGCCTGTCATGGAATACGCTTTGGAAATGCCATTCAGCACGATGGTACGCTCATACAGATCAGGGCAAGCGTTCAGAATGTTGACGAATTGCTTACCACCGAATAAAACGTGCTCATACATATCATCGGTAGCAATCAAAACGTGCGGATGACGACGCAACACTTCGCCCAAGCCCTTGAGTTCGTCCAGTGTGTACGCCACGCCCGTGGGGTTGGATGGGCTATTCAGTACAAACAAACGGGTTTTGGGAGTAATGGCTGCTTCGAGCTTTTCTGGCGACAATTTGAAGTGTTCGCTTTGCCCTGCGGCAACAATCACGGGTACGCCGTCTGCCAGCAATACCATGTCAGGGTACGATACCCAGTAAGGTGCTGGAATAATAACTTCATCGCCTGTGTCCAATAAAGCTTGGCACAGGTTGTAGAAACTTTGTTTGCCCCCACACGAAACCAGAATTTGTTTCGGTGTGAAATCCAGCCCGTTTTCACGTTTGAATTTACGGATAATGGCTTGTTTAAGTGCAGGTGTACCATCAACTGCCGTATAACGCGTTTCGCCACGTTGAATAGCGTCGATCCCTGCTTGTTTGATGTGATCAGGTGTATCAAAGTCGGGTTCGCCTGCACCCAAGCCAATAATGTCACGGCCTGATGCTTTGAGTTGTGCTGCTAGTGCAGTATTGGCGAGAGTAGGTGAAGGCTTGACGCGCCCGACGCGCCCTGAAAGTTTTATATCCACTTGAAAAACCAACCGTCTTATGTTTTTCCATCATATTCGGCAAGCTGTTAGAAGGTTTGCCGTACCCTTTGTGCCCTGTTGGGGTGCACGATGTTACTGTAAGATGATGACTTAGATAAGACATGAAAGCAATTTTTAGCCGAGTATTCGTGAAAAACCACCGCTATGACTGATGCAATAACCTTTCAACTCAAAACCAGTTACCAACCTGCTGGCGACCAACCGAGCGCGATTTGTTCCCTCATCCAAGGTTTACGCGATGGTCTGGTTCACCAAACCTTATTGGGTGTTACGGGTTCGGGTAAAACGTTTACAATGGCGAATATTATCCAGCAGACACAACGTCCTGCGATTATTTTGGCGCATAACAAGACCTTAGCTGCGCAGCTTTACGGAGAAATGAAAGAGTTCTTTCCCAGCAATGCGGTGGAATATTTCGTTTCGTACTACGACTATTACCAACCAGAAGCGTATGTGCCGTCCAAAGATGTGTACATTGAAAAAGATGCTTCGATCAATGATCACATTGAACAAATGCGTCTGTCGGCAACGCGCAATTTGTTCGAGCGCAAAGACGTGATTATTGTCGCAACCGTTTCCGCGATTTACGGTTTGGGAGACCCCGAATCTTATTTGAAAATGCTGTTGATTTTGGCGCGTGGTGACAAAATTGACCAACGCACCGTTTTGCGGCGACTGGCGGAGATGCAATACAGCCGTAATGATTTGGAATTGCAGCGCGGTACGTTTCGGGTACGCGGTGAGGTGATTGATATTCACCCCGCTGAATCGGATAAAGAAGCGATTCGCATTGAGTTGTTTGACGATGAAATAGAAAACCTGTGTTATTTCGACCCACTTACTGGCGAAGTTTTGCGCCGTGTGCCGCGTCTGACGGTTTACCCGAAAACGCATTACGTTACCCCGCGTGAAGTTTTGCTGGAAGCCGTCGAACACATTAAAGTGGAACTCAAAACCCGCCTTGCGCAATTACGCGATAACGATCGTTTGGTCGAAGCGCAGCGTTTGGAACAACGCACGCTGTACGACATTGAAATGATCATGGAAACGGGTTATTGCTCTGGCATTGAAAACTATTCGCGCTATTTATCCAAACGTCCGGCAGGTGCGCCACCGCCGTGTTTATTCGATTATTTGCCAAACGATGCGATAGTGTTTGTGGATGAAGCACACGTTACCATTCCGCAATTTGGCGGCATGTACAAAGGCGACCGCTCGCGCAAAGAAACCTTGGTCGAATACGGTTTCCGCTTGCCTTCAGCGTTAGATAATCGCCCATTGCGGTTTGAAGAATTTGAACGGCTGATTCCGCAGGCTATTCATGTTTCTGCGACGCCGGGGGCGTATGAGCTGGAGCATTCCGACAATATTGCTGAACAAGTGGTGCGCCCGACCGGATTGCTTGACCCAGAAGTGGAAGTGCGTCCGGTATTCTCGCAGGTGGATGATGTCATGTCGGAAGTCACCGAACGCGCCAAACGCAATGAACGGGTGTTAATTACCACACTCACCAAGCGCATGGCGGAAGATTTAACCGATTACTTCATGGATCACGACATTAAAGTGCGTTACCTGCATTCGGATATTGATACTGTCGAACGGGTGGAAATTATCCGCGATTTGCGTAAAGGCGAGTTTGATGTGCTGGTCGGCATTAACTTGCTGCGTGAAGGGTTGGATATTCCCGAAGTGTCTTTGGTGGCGATTTTGGATGCGGATAAAGAAGGTTTCCTGCGTTCTGAACGTTCGTTAATCCAAACCATTGGGCGTGCAGCGCGTAACGCCAGCGGTAAGGCGATTTTGTACGCTGATAAAATCACCGAGTCCATGCGCAAAGCCATTGGAGAAACACAACGGCGACGTGATAAACAAATGGCACATAACCTTGAGCATGGCATTACCCCGCAGACCGTGCGTAAGCGCATTGCGGATGTGATGGAAGGTGCGTATGCCAACACAGCACGAAGTAAGGGGAATAAGCGTGCTAATGTGGCAGATACGGCTGCTGATTACCGTGCTCTGACTCCTGATCAAGCCTTAAAACAACTAAAAAAGCTGGAAGATAAAATGTTCCAGCACGCGAAAAATCTGGAGTTTGAACAGGCGGCAGCAGCACGCGATCAAATAAGCCAATTACGCGCCCAAGTATTTGGGTTGGCTTAATGCTGGGGTGTGATCTATCGCTAATGCCATTAAAAACTGTGCCAATACAGCTTTGCCTTGTTGTAAGGTGGCAAGTGATTGCAAGTTCTTGGCAATGCCAATGCAGCCCTCCAAGGCGGCAACCACGAATAAAGCAATGTGGTCTGGGTTAATGTCAACACGGATTTGCCCGGCTTGTTGACCGCGTTGCAACGCTTGGGCAATGCAACTACGCCATTCCTCTAGTACCGTATTGAGTGCGTGACGGAAGTCGTTATCCACGGGACTCATTTCTTGTAGCAAGTTATTAAGTGGGCAGCCTAATTTCACCATCTCATCACTTTGCATGGTACTGGGACGTTGAATTAATTCAATCAGCGTTTGTAGCGGATATTCAGTGGTTTGCAATGGTTGAATAAAATTTGCACGAATATAGGGTGAAATTAATTCATTGATGATTGCCAAACCTAAAGATTTTTTGTCGGAAAAATGGTGATACAGTGCACCTTTGGTGACTTGTGCCCGCCCAAGAATTTGCCCTAGGCTGGCAGCTTGAAAGCCATAGAGGTGTACTTCATGAAATGCAGCCTCCAATAATTTCTGGTGGGTAATATCGGGCTGTTTGGTATATTGCACATTATTCATACATCTGTTGCGTAGTTTGCTCATGATCAGCTTTCAACGCAGTATAGTGGCGTAAGAATAAGGCTTCCAGTTCATCGATAACTTGTGGGGCTGCTTTGCCATGTAATACATGCGCTGCCATCAAGTTTGAGGTTTCATTTAACAAACGGTCACGTTCAACCATTGGGTAGGTTGCCGTTAACCGTTTAATCGCCTTAACTACGCTTTCTTGCGTGGGGCGAGGAATGGTATTGGGGGGAGGGAAAGGGGTTGGTGTCGTTGCTGAAGCCATTTGGGCTGGCTGTGATGCCAAAAATTCCGCAAAGCG
>CAZTUZ010000112.1:0-8902 GCA_964617055.1 uncultured Thiothrix sp. | reverse complement strand
CCAGTGTAATTGTGATCAAACGTCATCAGCAGAAGCCTTCTGCTAAGTCAACATTGTTGTTAAGCGCAAGTGCGGTTATTGTTGCATTATTAGTGATGGTGTTGGGGGTGGCAAGTTATCAGCTTTTCACCTTGAAGGAGCGTTTACGATTACTTGAATATGATTTGTTGGATACTAAAGTTCAGTTGGAAAATACCAAAGCTCAATTAGAAGATAAAACCGCCGCATTAAGGCTTTTAGAAGATCAAGCGAAAAAACCACTCAAGTCCAAGGCGAAAAGCTGAATGGCAGAGTTATGCATCAGGAATTAAGTGAGGTTATTATGTTGAAACAGCTTTCTATTTTATGTTTGAGTATGGTGTTGGCTGTTACAGCCGTACAGGCTAATGTTGTCGAACCAATAGTCGAAGCAAAAGACAGTGTGGTGATGCTGTATATAGATTTTGGTAAAGGGAAATGGGTGTCGGGCAGTGGTTTTTTAGTGGATAAAAATCATGTAGTCACTAATTTGCATGTTATTGCAGGTGCATCAGAGTTGCAAATATTTGTTCTTGATAAAAACAGCACAGGGGATGCTGTGCAAGAGCGACGTGTGAAAATTATCGATGTTAAACCACAATATGACCTAGCTTTATTAGAAGTGAGTAACTTGAATCGTAAGCCATTAACATTAGCCTATAGTGATGATGTGCAAGACCATACCAATGTGGCTTCGATTGGTTTTCCTGGGGTGGCGAACGACGCGATGGTAATAACAAGTGAAAAGGGGGCTGTATCTGCCGCGACGATCCCTATTTTGCGTGAGGGTAAAGTATTACGTTCCATTACCAGCCATGAATTAGGTAATCGGTCGGTTGAAGCCAATATTGTGCAGCATGATGCAGCCATTGACCCAGGCAACAGTGGCGGTCCATTGGTTAATGCCTGTGGTGAAGTGGTGGGTGTGAACACAATTGTTCACGTTGTGGCAAATGCAATTAGTGATGCCGTGTCATTAAAGCATCTTTATACGCTATTGGACGACAATAATATTGAATATAACAAAGCTTCTGTTGCTTGTAGTACGGGTGCTGTAAAAAACACATCAAGCGATCAAGAAGAGGAAGAGGCTTTGCCGGAGATGCAACAGGGAGAACGCTTAGCACCATTGGTACTAATTGTATTGCTATTGGTAGCGGTTATTATTTGGAAAATACGCCAATCTAAACGGAAAGCTAAAACTCCACAATCAGTAATGTCGGTTTCGCCGACATCGGAACAATGGTATTTACAAGGCTTGGATACTTATCACACCCTTCGTTTTCCGTTAAAAGGGGAGCGAGTGCAAATCGGTAGTGCAGCGAGTATCAATGATTATGTGATTGCCAATGATACAGTTTCGCGCCAACACTTGAATTTGCACTGGGATAAATCTGGCTGGCAAGTGATTGGGTTGCCGACCACTAATGGTACGGTTGTTAATGGTAAAACTTTGGGCATTCATGAAGTGAAAACGCTGTGTGTAGGTGATGTGTTGCGCTTGGGTGAGGTGAATTTGATATTTAATAAGGCTTGACCTTTCAATAAATAAATATAATTTAAGTAATAAGAAAATTAAAATTAAAAAGCTTGTGTTTTTAACCCCGCTCCAAGAAAAACGGCGTATATCCTTATAGAGATTCATTACACCGTTTGACTTGGAGTTTTTATTATGACCCCGCCATCAACCGCCGAACATTATCAAGCATTACCCATTGGCACTGTTTTGAGCGAATACGAGTTTCAGCAAGTATTGGGCATTGGTGGGTTTGGTATTGTGTATTTGGCCTACGATGGTTTATTGGATCAGCATGTGGTGATTAAAGAATATTTGCCAACACAATACGCTACCCGCTTATCGGGTAATACAGTAGTACCGCTGCATTCAAAAGCACAAGCTACTTTTGAGTGGGGCTTGCAACGCTTTTTAGCAGAAGCAAAAGCCTTAGCTGCGTTTCGTCAGCATCCGCATATTGTTTCGGTATTGCGTTATTTTGAGGCGAATCACACGGCATATATGGTGATGGAGTTTGCGGGTGAAACCAGTTTGCAAGATTATTTGAATCAGCGCGGTACTTTAACCCCGAAAGAATTGGATATTTTGTTACTGCCATTATTGGATGCGTTAGATACTGTCCATGCAGCGGGGTTGATTCACCGCGATTTGAAGCCGTCGAATATTCTGATTCATCATCGTCAGCCTGTATTGATTGATTTTGGTGCTGCACGTCAGGCATTAGGCGACAAAACGCAAAATTTAACGGAAGTGGTTTCGCAAGGGTATTCCCCTGCGGAACAGTATTATAGCCACAGTCACCAAGGGGCATGGTCGGATATTTACGCAATGGCAGGGGTATTGTACCGCTGTGTGACAGGGAATGAGCCGTTAGAAGCGACCGCTCGTTTGGTGCAGGATCAACTCCCAAAGCTTTCAGAAAACGGTGAGTTACGAAAAGTGTACAGTTCATCGTTGTTGAGTGCGATTGACTGGGGTTTGCAGCTAAAAGCAGAAGATCGTCCGCAAACCATTTCTGCTTGGCGTGCGAGATTATTAGCCGAGCCGATTCAGGCTTTAGAACTGCCTGCTGCGGTTGTTAGCGAGTCGGTTGCCGAATTGAATACTGTGCCTGAAGCACAATCCCAAACACCAGTACGCCGTTTTGCCCCAAAATGGAGCATGATCGTGGCCGCAGGTTTGCTAACGTTGTTGGGTGTGGGAGTCGCAACTTATGCTTATTGGCGACCAACACCCACGCCCGTGGCTTTGCCTATGGTAGCGGCTACGACGGTTGTTCCTGCCAAGGTTGAACACAATGTGCCAGCCGAACCCCAGCGCGTGATGCCGGAACAGTCGCCTATTGTACCGCGCTTGCCGCTTGCGCCGCCTGTGATGCCGTTGATTGCGCCCCCTGCGTTGGACGCTGATGTGACAGAGGAGGAAAAACCTTCATCCCCTGAGACCATTAAGCAGGCTGACAAAGCAGACCCAGCCAAACCTCGGCAGAGAGCTACCACCCCAATAGAGCAAAAACCCGCCGTTGATTCACGCAAAAAGTCGAGTAAAAAACGCAAAAAATCAAGAGAATATGTGGTTGTTCCTGCACCACGTCCTGTTTACCGTCCACGCCCACGTCAGCCCGCGAAGTGTGATTCACGCGACGAATTGTGTCGTCAATTGCGCGGCTAGCCTTGCTGATTGTGGTGGAAAAAAATACCTGTATAACAGGATGTTGGGATATTTTGTGAATTTTAACATTGCGTGATACAAAACGCTTGACAATGCACTAAAATAGTGATTGACAAGGGGAATTTGATTGCATATAGTTGCCCGCTTCTTCTCAAAGGCAGCCTGAAATGGCTGCCTTTCGTATTTTTGGCTGTTGTGGCGGATTTTTTTGGAGACTTTGCCGTGACCAATGCAGTAATGCCGACTTATGCTCGTTTACCCGTGACTTTTGCCAAAGGCGAAGGTGCTTTGTTATGGGATACCGAAGGGAAACAATACCTTGATGCGCTTAGCGGCATTGCGGTTTGTAACGTTGGTCATGCGCGACGCGAAGTCGCTGAGGTGATTTGCGCCCAAGCCCACAGTCTGTTACACACCTCGAATCTCTACCAAATCGAACATCAAACAGCACTGGCGGAAAAACTGTGCGCGTTGTCGGGTTTGGATGCGGTGTTTTTTGGTAATTCCGGTGCGGAAGCCAATGAAGCAGCGATCAAAATCGCACGTTTATACGGGCATAATAAAGGTATTGCTGTCCCGACCGTTATTGTGATGACGCATTCGTTCCACGGGCGCACGATGGCGACATTGACCGCCACGGGCAATGCCAAAGTGCAGGCAGGTTTCGCGCCGCTGGTGGAAGGTTTTGTCCGCGCTCCTTATGGCGATGCGGATGCTGTCGCCGCATTAATGGCGGAAAACCCGAATATCGTTGCTGTATTGGTCGAACCTATCCAAGGTGAAGGTGGGATTCGGATTCCAAACGCGGATTACTTACCACGCTTACGCGCTTTGTGTGACGAGTACGACTGCCTGTTAATGCTGGACGAAATCCAAGCGGGCATGGGGCGAACCGGAACATGGTTCGCTTTCCAACACACCCCAATTAAACCCGATGTCATGACTCTCGCCAAAGCGTTAGGTAATGGTGTACCGATTGGTGCGTGCGTCGCAGGTGGCAAAGCGGCAAATGTCTTTGCCCCTGGAAATCACGGTTCGACCTTCGGTGGGAATCCTTTGGCATGTCGTGCGGCATTGGCAGTGATTGCGGTTATGGAACAGGAGCAATTATTGGCGCGTGCTACCGAATGGGGCGCGTATTTCCAAGCACAATTCCGTGAAAAATTAGCACACGTTGCGGGTGTGGTGGATATTCGTGTCGCAGGTTTGATGATTGGTCTGGAATTAACGCACGATTGTGGCGAATTGGTTAAACAAGCTCTGGAAAAGGGTCTATTAATCAATGTAACGGCAGGTAATGTGATCCGACTACTGCCACCTATGGTTATTACGCAGGCTCAGGCTGATCAAATAATAACGACGGTTTCGGAATTAGTGCAGGCATTTCTGCAATCGACTGCTGGAGAGACACCATCTTGAAAGGTGGTGGTTGAGAGAGGAAATTTACATGAACGCTGTCAGGCATTTTCTAACCCTAACGGATTTTACCCCCGTTGAATTGCAAGCGGTGATTGGTCGCGCTATTGAACTCAAAGCCATGCAGAAGCGTGGTGAGGTTTATGAGCCGCTGAAAAACCGTACCTTAGCGATGATTTTTGAAAAATCATCCACCCGTACTCGAGTGTCTTTTGAAACGGGCATGACCCAATTGGGCGGTCACGCGTTGTTTTTATCGCCCGACGACACGCAATTAGGGCGCGGTGAACCGATTGAAGATTCCGCACGCGTGATTTCGCGCATGGTTGATGCGGTGATGATTCGTACCTTCGCGCAAGAAAAGGTCGAATTATTTGCGCGTTATTCCAAAGTCCCTGTGATTAACGCTCTGACGGACAAATTCCACCCCTGCCAATTACTGGCGGACATGATGACGTGGATGGAACATCGTGGTTTGCCAAACGGTAAAACCGTGGCTTGGGTTGGTGATGGCAATAATATGTGTCATTCATGGATGAACGCGGCGCGTTTATTCGGCTTCCACCTGAATGTAGCGTGTCCTGAAGGTTATGATCCTCTGCCGGAAGTCGTGGCGGTGAACCAAGGTTTTGTCAGCTTTACCCGTGACCCGAATGAGGCGGTCAAAGGTGCAGAAGTGGTTGTCACCGACACTTGGGCGAGCATGGGACAAGAAGCCGAGAAAAAAGAGCGTGAACGTGCTTTTGCGGGCTATCAAGTCACTACGGAAATGATGGCGTTGGCGCAACCTGACGCGGTTTTTATGCACTGTTTGCCAGCGTATCGCGGTTTGGAAGTGTCTGCCGAAGTCATGGATGGTGCGCAAAGTGTGATTTGGGATGAAGCTGAAAACCGCCTGCACGCGCAAAAAGCCTTGCTGGAGTTTTTGATTAAGGGCTTCCCCGTGGGAATGCCAGCCTAATGCGTATTGTTTCCGCCAATGTGAATGGCATTCGCTCAGCAGCCAAAAAAGGCTTTTTCGAGTGGATGCTGCAACAAAACGCGGACGTGGTTTGCATCCAAGAAATCAAGGCGCAAATCCACCAATTGCAAGATGACCCACAGTTTTTTCCTGTGGGTTATCATTGTTATTACCACGATGCGCAGAAAAAAGGTTACAGCGGCGTGGCGATTTATGCCCGCCAACTCCCCGATGCGGTGATCGAAGGCATGGGGAATGCCGAATTTGATGCTGAAGGGCGTTACCTTGAAGCACGGTTTGGCAAGTTAAGTGTGGTATCGCTGTATTTACCGTCGGGTTCATCCGGCGAAGAACGCCAACAAGCCAAATACCGTTGCATGGATTATTTTCTTCCGCATTTACAAGCTTTAAAAGATGCCGGACGTGATGTGATTATCTGCGGCGATTGGAATATCGCGCATCAAAACATCGACATTAAAAACTGGAAAGGTAATCTCAAAAATTCCGGTTTTTTACCTGAAGAACGCGCGTGGTTGGATAAACTCTTCAATGAATTGGGCTTTATCGACGGCTTTCGCGTGGTGAATCCACACCCTGAACAATACACTTGGTGGTCGAATCGTGGGCAAGCGTGGGCGAAAAACGTCGGCTGGCGCATTGATTATCAAATTCTAACCCCATCCCTGCACGGCACAGTCGCTGCCGCCAGTATTTACAAAGATACACGCTTTTCTGACCACGCTCCGCTGACGCTGGATTACCAGTACGCTTGCATTTAACGCTTTACACTTACTTGTTTTTCAATGTTTGCTACTTATTTATAGGGTTATCCCCAGATTGGGTTTGTTTGTTGGTCAGTCATATGACGTTTGTTCTAAACTATCTAGCATAGAAAAATAAAGTGAATGTGTGGTTTGTAGCGAGAATGGGAGTAGTGTGATGCGTATTTTAATTATTGATGACCATCCTTTATTTCGTGAAGTATTGCGGCAATATGTGGAAGACTGTTACCCCAACGCACGTCTGTTTGAGGCGAGTTCCATAGCGGAGGCGATGGCGGTGATTGCCGAATACACAGCCTTTGGTTTGATTTTACTAGATGTGTCGTTGCCTGTGGTTGATGGTATTGCAGGGCTTGCGCAGATTCGTACTACTTTACCGAATACGCCGATTGTGATGCTTTCAGGGATTAATGATGCGGATATGGCGCATCAGGCCTTGGCACAAGGGGCGGTGGGCTATGTATCAAAATCGGTAGGTGGTAGGGAACTGAAGCATGCTTTACGTTTAATGTTGAATGGCGATACTTATATTTCCCCTTGCGTATTGACTAGCCAAACACCGGAAACAACCACTGTCGTCCCCCCATTAAACAACGAATCGATTGGTGAATTTGGCATGACTCCGCGCCAGTTGGAGGTATGCTGTCTATTGATGGCAGGTTTGCCGAATAAAGCCATTGCGCGGCAATTGGCTTGTGCAGAAGGCACGGTTAGGTTACATGTCAGTGCGGTATTACGCGCTTTGAATGTGAGCAACCGCACAGAGGCGGTGCGTGTGGCATTGCAGTTGGGAATTGGGGCACGCTGTATGAATAGATTGGTTAAAGTTTAATTTTTTTATTTTTCAGTTAGTTATCGTTGTTCTACACTCTCTTGCAGTGATAATCGCGAGGGAAATGTATGACATTACAAGATGTTGAATTAAATCAACGTTTGCAGGAACGTTATAAGCATTTGTTTACACGGGTGGTTGTGCCCGTCATGATCGCTACTTCGTTGTTTTTAGTGATTTCGCATTGGGAAACAACGAATCAGCGCATTGTTATTGGTTTGGTCATGATTGTGTGTTTGGTGGCAATGAATGTCACCTTGTCAGTGTTGCCGCGAATTACCACATCGTGGGGTAATATTGAACCACGTTCAGATGCGTTTGACGCACTACGTTGGTGTGTGAATTTCCCTATAGATTTATTTATCGTTTGGAGCTTGGATGCGCACGAAGCTGCTGCAATGAGTGCGTGGCTATTACTAACGTTTGGTGCAATGGTGGATGTGCACCGTCCACGTTATAAACTCATTACCATGAGTGTTGCCTTTATTAGTTTCTGTTTTTTGGTACTGTGGTTTTATCCCACTGATACACGCACGCAGATTTATTTAATTGCTTGTTATTTGGGGCTGATTTTTATTTTGTGGAAGCTTGAACGTTATGTGGTACAGGAAATGTATCAGGTTTTTGCAGAGCGTTGGCAGCGTGAAAAGATTGAACATGAAGCAGAAGGTTTACAACGGCAAGCCGTCATTGGTTATTCCACCCGCGCGATTAATCATGAATTGAATACCTTAATCGGTGTAGCAACACTCAGCACCGAGCGCATTCGTGAACGCCAATTAGCAGGTTTAGACACGGCAAAAGACATCGAACGCCTTGAACGCTCGCTTAGTTATATGCGCAAAGTTTCCAGTTTAATTCTGGATGGTTTAGGCAGCGAAAATGCCATGAAAAGGCAACTATCACTCGCCGAATTACAAAATGATTTACGCCTATTATTATGCAGTGGCGTTGTGCAGTGTCAGGCTAGGCTAGAATTTAACTTTCCCATGAATGCCGCTGATTATTGGTTTGAAGAACGCACTGGATCAACTTATTTAATCTTACATAACTTAGCTAAGAATGCCCACGAAGCCGTGAAAGCTAAATTCGGCGATCATGTTGGTGGCATTATTCGTATTAGTGCAACGGTTGAAGACAATAAACTAACATTATCCGTTTACGACAACGGTGTGGGAATGACAGAACAACAAGTCAGCAATATACGCCAACAATTAATCACTAGCACCAAGCTAAATGGACACGGATTGGGGCTGCAATTCGTCTGGCGCGAATGCCAAGAAAATGGCTTTGAATTGCAGGTTGATTCCAAAAAAGATGAGTTTAGTTTGTTTATGTTTATCTTACACGGCTATTAAGAATCAACCTATTATCATTATTGTTTGATCATTACGTCCCCTAACTACTAATGTGATTAGGGGGGAGGGATATTATGTAGCTAGCGGTGAAAAAATGCTTTCTTCAGGTGCTAAGCTTAAGGCATTAGCTAACAAAGTTTGCATAATATTAACAGCATAGGTAATTTGTTCTGGTGTATGCACAGCCATAATTTGCAAGCGAAAGCGGGCTTTCCCTCGTGGAACGGCAGGAAACTCAACCATATTAGCAATAAGGTTTCGGTTTTCCATTTCTCTAGCGGTTAATCGTGCTAACTTTTCTGTTCCAACATAGATCGGAAGAGCGTCGTGTAGGGAAAGAGTGTCTTC
>CAZTUZ010000111.1:0-8997 GCA_964617055.1 uncultured Thiothrix sp. | reverse complement strand
CAATTCCAACTTCAAAGAAAACGTCAACCTGCACATTGTGCGTGTTGCAACGGGCGGTACTTACGACGACCCAGGTCAAAAAATTGGTCTGGACAGCGCGGTTTCCGTGCGTATGGTCGAAACTCGCCCTTGTATGCAAGCGGCACAGTTTGCATTCGATTTAGCGCGTAAAAAAGGTCACACCTATGGTGGGCGTAACTACCGCGTGACTTCCTCTTCTAAACACACCATTCAAAAAGTCACTGACGGTTTGTTTGAATCGGTTGTGAAAAAAGCGGCGGCAAACTTCCCTGACGTGCAACACAACGTTGAGTTGTTCGATGCACTGTTGGCGAAAGTCATTATGAAGCCGCAAGACTTTGAAGTGGTTGTGACTCTGAATGAATACGGCGACTTTTTGTCCGACATGGCTTCCGGTCTGGTTGGTAGCTTAGGTACGGGTGCAAGCGGTAACTATTCATTCAATGATGACAATACCGTGGACATTGCTATGTTTGACCCTGCGGGCGGTACAGCACCGGACATCGCAGGCATGAATGTAGCGAACCCTTCCGCTGTGTTACTCGCATTCGGTATGTTGTTAGACCATATTGACCGTTACGACTTGGGTCACGCACTGCGTTTGGCATTGTTGGGCGCGATTCAGGACGGCGAATGCACTCGCGACTTAAAAGGCAAACTCAATACCGACGAGTTCACCAAAGTCGTGATTGAACGCATGAAAGACTTCTATTAAGAATAAGCTGTTACGGAATTAGTGCTAACGCTAGTTTGGTAGGAGAGGAGTGGAAAAGGGCGCGTTTCGTGCCCTTTTCTTTTGCCAAGGCATTAAGACGCGCTGGCTGCTTCGGATTCTAATGGGTAGGGCAGTTCCAGCACTTTCACTGGGTATTCGCCAAAATGCAGCGGATTACGCACTTCTGCGATTTTCATGACGGCTAATGCTTCGACATAACCATCGGGGTTAATGGTGGCATTTAGGATAGTGCCTGCTTCGCTATCCGTGGCACTGGTAAGATGCGTGCCTGCTAAGGGGCGTTTAATGCAGTGGGGAATGCCGATACGGTACATTTGGCGTTTGCTTTTGCCCAAGTATTTGAGGCGTGCGACGATTTCTTGCCCCGGATAACAGCCTTTGGTAAAGCTTACGCCGCCAATCAGGTGCATATTCATCATTTGTGGCACCCATGCTTCTGCGCTATTCGCTGTCACCATTGGCACGCCCGACATAATATTGAAGTAATCCCAACCATTACGCCCAACACACGCGGCATTGACGTTTAAGCGTTCCCACAAACGCCGAGATTCTTCTAACTCACCCAAGATTTTAAAGCGTGGAATCGGTGCGGGTTGGCGCATAATGGTGAGGTTATTGACCTGAATGGTGTCGTAGGCTTGTTCAGGGGCTTTGCCGAAAATTGCTTTTAAACGTTCATCGCCATCGGGGGCGGCATAACCGAAATGCACCAAACTGGCACTGGCATCTTCCAGTACCACTTTGGAACGCATGACATACATGCGCAGGCGTTTTAGGACGGGTTCGAGCAAGTCTCTTGCCACGCTTAAATAATAAATACCTTGGCGTTGGGTAATGAAAAACGTCGCCAATACACGTCCTTTTGGGGTGCAATACGCGCTCAGTTGTGAATGCGTTTCACTGACGAGCTTAATGTCGTTGGTTAATTGCCCTTGTAAAAAACTGGCAGCATCGTCGCCCGTGACGCTGATCAAGCCAAAATGCGATAAGTCGCACAGAATCGCGCCTTGTGGTGGTATGCGGCGTTCGCGTTCGGGATTTCCAAAAGAAACAAGGGAATCGCCCTCGAATTCTGCCCCATGATCAATGAGAAAATGCTTCCAGTCTGGTTTCATGATGGGATTCCTTTACGGCTAATGATTGATTATTAATTTGGTATGGGGAAAAAGATAACGCGAGTCAGGCAGGATGTCGAGAAATCCTGTTCGGGAGGGGTTTGAAGCAGGTGTTTCGGCTAACAAAATGAGGGGGGTAGGTACGCAAAAAGAGCCGGGTGAGTTTCACCCAGCTTGATCGTGAGAAAGCCGCAAGGAGATTACTTCTTCTCTTCTTTTGGAGCGTCAGCCGCTTTTTCTTCTGGCTTTTTCTCTTCTGCTTTTTCTTCTGGCAACATGACTTTTACGTCGGCTTTGCCGCGTAATTCTTGCATGTAAGCCATCATTTTGTCGCGTTCGAGTTGTGCTTTGAGTTGTGGTTTCAGCGCTTCCAACTCAGGTGGTTTAACGTCGCGTTTGTCTTCTAACTTAATGACGTGCCAGCCAAATTCGGTTTGTACGGGTTCTTTGGTGTAAGTGCCTTTTTCCATTTTCGCAACGGCATCAGCAAACGGTTTAACCATCTGACCTGGTTTGAACCAACCTAAATCGCCACCTTGTGCTGCTGATGGACCATCAGAAGATTTTTTCGCTAAATCTGCAAAATCAGTGCCTTTTTCGAGGTCTTTGATAATGCCTTCAGCTTCTTCTTTGGTTTTCATCAGGATGTGACGTGCTTTGTATTCAGACTTGTCACCGCCTGCGATTTGTTTTTCATAAGCGGCTTTCAGTTCGTCATCGCCGATTTTGAATGAAGCGGCTTTGTCTTTTGCCCAAGCATCCAACACCAGCTTGTCAGTGAAGTTTTTCACTTTTTCTTTGATGTCAGGGCTGTTGGCTAAGTCTGTTTTGTTGGCTTCTTGGCGAGCCAGCTCGGTGATGATTAGGTCATCCAGCAGGGATTTGGTGTCAACCTTGCCATCAGGGGAAGTGGCTTTGATCATGCCAGTCAAGCTGTCTAAGGTGTCTTTAGTAATAGCTTGGCCATTGACGGTAGCGACGGGTGTTTTGTCTTCAGCCGGTTTTGCATCCGCTGCGGGTGCAGCCGCTGGAGCAGTTTCGGCTGGTTTTGCATCTTCAGCGTGTAGGTTCAGAGCGAGTACGCTCAAGCTCAAACCCAAACTCATCAGCCCTGTTGCGATCATTTTGTTACTTGTCAGGCGCATTATACAAGATTCCCCTTCCAAAGGTTTTACGGTAATACTTTCTTAAATGGTTTAACAGTGACACGTTGGTAAACGCCTGCTGCCCGATATGGGTCAGCGTCTGCCCAAGCTTGTGCGTCAGTCAAAGAGGCAAATTCCGCGATAATGATACTGCCGGAAAAACCCGCAGCACCGGGGTCGTTTGCGTCAATGGCAGGGTTCGGACCTGCGACGAATAAACGTCCTTCGGCCTGTAAAGCTTGGAGTCGCGCTACATGCGCGGGGCGAGATGCCAAACGTTGTTCTAAGCTGTTGTCAGCGTCCTCGCCGATAATGACATATAACATGGAAAATTGTCCTTACTGTTTTGTAACTATTTGCCAGATTCGTAGGTATCGCTGCTTGCTGGAAGTTCAACCGCATGGCGTTGCAAATAGAAAACCTGCGCAATGATGAACGCAAACGTCAAGCCCATCACGCCAAAGAGTTTGAAATCGACCCACACATCTTCGCTGAAATTATAGGCGACAACCAGATTAATGATGCCCACTGCGATAAAGAAAGCCGCCCACATGAGGTTGGTTTTTTGCCAAATGGGGGCGGGCACTTGAATCGCACTGGACATCATGCGTTCGGTGAGGGTTTTGCGCGAACCGATAAATTGGCTGCCAATAAATGCCAGTCCGAATGCCCAGTTAATGATACTGACTTTCCATTTGATGAATAATGGGTCTTTCAGGAACAGGGTTAGTGTGCCGAAAACCAGCAAAATGCCCAGTGTAATTAGATGCATTCGTTCAAACCGACGGTGTATGACAAAGTACAGGGCATTTTGGACGATAGTGGCGAGAATAATGACTAAGGTGGCAAGTAAGATGGCATCTTTGGGTTCGCTTTGATTCAATGCCATCAATGGTAGTTGGTTAGCCGCTGCAATCCACGAAGCTGGCAAGTCTGCAAAGAACTTGTAGACCAGAAAGAACAGCGCGACAGGGAAAAAGTCAAACAGGAACTTCATGTGAGTTGGTATAATCCGTGAAATTTGCCAATTCTAAACGATAATTGAACAATGAGTCAGTATTTCCAAATTCATCCCGATAACCCTCAAGTTCGTCTGGTTCGTCAAGCCGTCCAAATCATCCGTAATGGTGGTGTGGTTGTGTTTCCAACCGATTCCAGCTATGCGATTGGGTGTTGTGTCGGGGATAAAAACGCGATGGAACGTATCCAACGTATTCGTCAATTAGATAATAAACATAACTTTACCTTGATTTGTCGTGATTTGTCGGAAATTGCAACCTACGCAATGGTCGACAATATTAACTACCGTCTGATCAAATCACTAACGCCAGGGCCGTATACGTTCATTCTCAAGGCTACGCGTGAAGTTCCGCGTCGTCTACAAAACCCCAAACGTAAGACCATCGGGATTCGTTTGCCGGACAATATTGTGACGCAAGCTTTGCTGCAGGAACTGAACGAGCCGTTGATGTCGAGCACCTTGATTTTGCCGGATGAGGAATTTCCCATGACCGACCCGTATCAAATTCGAGTGTATTTAGAACATCATGTCGATTTGATTATTGATGGCGGTTTCTGTGGTCACGAGCCAACCACAGTGGTGGATTTGATGGCAGAACGCCCCGTGATTTTGCGTGAAGGTAAAGGCTCTGTTGATTGGTTAGTGGAGCATTAACAATGGATTTTGATGTCAATAGCATGGTGTACACCGCTGCAACATGGGTATTACCCGTATTGTTTGCGATCACTTTGCATGAGGTTGCACACGGTTGGGTGGCAAACAAGCTCGGCGACAGTACCGCCAAAATGCTGGGGCGATTGTCGCTTAACCCGCTGAAACACGTCGACCCAATTGGTACGGTATTAGTGCCTACCGTGTTATTGGTATTGGGGTCTTCGTTTCTGTTTGGCTGGGCAAAGCCCGTTCCGGTGAATTTTCGTAACCTGAAAAACTACCGTAAAGACATGATTTTAGTCGCTGCTGCCGGACCGTTGGCGAACTTGATCATGGCGGTATTTTGGATGATTCTGCTAGTGGTATTTGCGCACGGCGTGAGCGACGACAATGTAGCAAATGGTTTTATGCGCATGAGTCAAAACGGTGTTTTGTTTAACTTAACCCTGTTTGTGTTTAATCTCTTACCGATTCCACCGTTAGATGGTGGGCGCGTATTGTCTGGTTTGTTACCATTGTCAGCTTCACGGATTTTTGATCAAATCGAGCCGTATGGCATGATTATTGTGGTGGTATTGCTGTATTTTGGCATTCTCAGTGCCATTATATCGCCACTGATTTCCGGTTTAGCCTCACTGTTGGGGCATCTTTTCTTTTAGAATTGCGTTTAACCATACACAAAACAGGCAAAAGGTATTCGCGTGAGTAATTCACCATTGCACAATCAGCGCATTGTTTCTGGGATGCGCCCTACAGGTTTACTCCACTTGGGTCACTATCACGGTGTCTTAAAAAACTGGGTGGAGATGCAGCTTAACTACGAATGCTTTTTCTTCGTGGCGGATTGGCACGCGCTAACCACTCACTATGAAACGCCAGATGGCATTGCCAAACACGTTGAAGATTTGGCGATTGACTGGTTAGCCGCAGGTATTAGCCCCAGTTCTGCAACGATTTTTACGCAATCGCATGTGCCCGAACACGCCGAATTGCACCTGTTATTGTCGATGATTACGCCATTAGGATGGTTGGAACGTGTTCCAACTTACAAAGATCAACAGGAAAAACTCAAAGAGCGCGATTTAGCAACTTACGGTTTCTTGGGTTATCCTTTGCTGCAATCAGCGGATATTTTGATCTATAAAGCCGACCGTGTGCCTGTGGGTGAAGATCAAGTGGCACACATCGAATTAACCCGCGAAGTTGCCCGCCGTTTCAACCATTTATACGGACGTGAACCAGGTTTTGAAGACAAAGCCGAACAAGCCGTGAACAAAATGGGTAAAAAGCAGGCGAAATTGTACCGTGATTTACGTCGCCAATACCAAGAAAAAGGCGATACCGAAGCCTTGAATGTAGGGCGTGCGCTGCTGGAATCTCAACAAAACTTATCGTTGGGGGATCGGGAACGCTTATTCGGGTATTTGGAGGGTTCTGGCAAGATTATTTTACCCGAACCGCAAGCGGCGTTGACTAAAGCATCGAAAATGCCAGGATTGGATGGGCAGAAAATGTCCAAATCTTACGGCAATACCATTGCTCTGCGTGACGCGCCCGACACGGTGGAAAAGAAAATTCGCACCATGCCAACCGATACGAACCGCGTGCGCCGAACTGATCCCGGTGATCCAGCACGTTGTCCGGTTTGGCAATTCCACGAAGTGTATTCCGATGCCTCAACCAAACAATGGGTGCAAGAAGGTTGCCGCAGTGCGGGGATCGGTTGTATCGAATGTAAGCAGCCCGTGATTGCGGCGGTGCAAGCCGAACTCGCACCGATGCAGCAGCGTGCCTCTGAGCTAGAAGCGGATCGGGGGCGGGTGCGTGACATCTTGCGCGAAGGGGCTGAAACCGCGCGTAAAGTTGCCCGTGAAACTTTGGCAGATGTGATGGCGGCAATGCGTTTTACCCATCGCTAATAATGACAATCTTACAACAGGAGCATCTCGCTAGTGAGATGCCTCTGGCGATTGTGCGTGGCGAAAAGCTTGTCACGCTGCCAGACGATTTATACATTCCCCCCGATGCGTTGGAAATTTTCTTGGAAGCCTTTGAAGGGCCACTGGATTTATTGCTGTATTTAATTCGCAAACAGCATTTTGATATTTGTGATATTCCGATTGCACGCATTACCGAACAATACATGATTTACGTCGAGCTAATGAAAGATTTCAAACTTGATTTAGCCGCCGAATACTTATTAATGGCGGCGATGTTAGCAGAAATTAAGTCACGCTTATTATTGCCGCGCCAAACCATCAGTCCTGAAACGGAAAATATGGATGACCCGCGTGCGGCATTAATGCGGCAATTACAAGATTATGAACAATGTAAACAAGCCGCGCAGGATTTGGATACGTTACCACGTTTGGAGCGTGACCATTACACGGTTAATACCGTAACGGATTTTCCGAAATTACCGCGCCCGCAACCACAAGTTGCCTTGCGTGATTTACTATTTGTCTTCCAAGACATATTAAAGCGTGCGGATTTGTTGAGTCATCATCAGATTAAACGCGAGCATTTATCGATTCGGGAACGCATGAGTGCGATTTTGGTTTTATTACAAACACAGCAGCTTGTGCCATTTGAACAATTATTTACAGTAATGGAAGGGCGACGTGGTGTGGTGGTTTCATTAATGGCAATATTGGAATTGCTGAAAGCCCAATTGATTGAGGTGGATCAAATCCATGAATCTTACGCGCCATTACTGATTCGAGCGGTTTAAAAGGCGAATTAAATGAATCATTCCTTAGTTACTATTTTGCAAGCTATCTTATTGACAGCCGAAGAACCTTTATCAATAAATCGCTTAATGGAATACTTCACGCCAGAAGACGGTATTGATAAAAATGCCATCCGTTATGCTTTGCAACAATTAAGTGAAGCCTGTAAAGCTCAAAGCTTTGAATTAAGCGAAACTGCTAGTGGTTTTCGCTTACAAACCCGTGCCGAATTTCAAACATGGGTACAGCGCCATTCCAGCGAGAAACCCGCAAAATATTCACGCGCATTTTTGGAAACCTTGGCACTGATTGCATGGCGACAACCCATTACCCGTGCTGAAATCGAAGCCATTCGTGGAGTGGCGGTGAATGCTAATATTATCAAACTCTTATTAGAGCGCGAATGGATTCGGGTTCTAGGTCATAAAGACGTTGCGGGTCGCCCTGAAATGTTAGGAACAACCCGCCAGTTTCTGGATTATTTTGGTTTGAAGTCGTTAGATGATTTGCCAAGTTTAACCACATTGCAAAATGTGGATAAACACACGCTGCCTTAGTATTTGAATAATGGCGTTATGGTGAACTAATGCAGCGTTGGTAACGCCCATTAACGGTATTGGCAAATTTCTCGGTGGTCAAAACCCGTGAGGTTTTCGCACTGTGTAAGGTAATGCTCGGTACAATCGCATACGGTGGTTCAACTTTGCGGAGTTTACGATACAAACCCGTTACGTTTTTATACGTTGCGGTTTTATTGAAAGTCATGGTTTTTTCTAGGGTTAGGTCGCGGCGAATTTGCACATCACTTAATCCTAAATTGTATTGGTAATTCACGGCGCGTAACATTTGTTCGGTTGTACTGATGCTATCACTGATATTGCCATGATCATAAATAAGTAAGTCACCATCCAGTATCAAGGGATCATTTGCTAAATTGGCGATAACATGTTGGAAAGCAGCATTACGACTGGTGTAACGCCCAGCATTAAAATCAGCAAAGCGGTACAGCTTTTTATTATACCCCGTTTCGTAACCCAGTAGCATTAGCGTGCCGTAGTACAAGCCACCTTTGCGTGTGTATAGTTTATCGCGTAATTGATAAATTTCTGTGAGGCTGAGTTGGTGTCCTTGATTTTCTTCTTCGTATTGGCTAGCAAAGTCCACTCCAACTTGCATTGCACCAATAGTACGGACTTCATTATTGGCTTCAATTAAATCATCATCAATAAAATCTAATTGATAGGCCTGCATTAGTCCTGCGACTAAATTACGGTAAGCGACATCTAAATCGCGTTCGGTTTTGGCACGGCGAATGCGCTGCATAAAACTGTCGCGTGGATTGGGAAAGCGATTGAGAAAGCTTTCGGCTTCACCACCCAATACGGGGATTTGGTTTAGCTTTTGGATAATCGCTTGTTCGGATAAACGCCCTAAATTCGGTACGGCAGGATTCGCAACAAAACTGGATTCTTGCGCAATAATGGCGATTACTGCACAGACGTTTTCTTTACTGGATGGCAGGTTATGCAGTTTAAGGGTATCGAGAATGTCTTGCGCCCAACCTGTCGCGTCCAAT
>CAZTUZ010000110.1:0-9006 GCA_964617055.1 uncultured Thiothrix sp. | reverse complement strand
TCTGGCATCATTTGACGCTGTTGTGCTAGAGCGGCTTGTGTTTCGTGTTGCAAGGTAGTTGTTTGTTGTACTCGCTCGTGCAGGGTTTGTGGTGTGGTGACAATGTATTGTTTTGATTTGAGATTTACATTGTACAATGCAGGTTTACTGTGGTCATACAAGATGTAGGTGTGACTGTCGGCCTCTTGCATGCGTACTTTGCCTTGGTGGATATGGATTTGTGTTTGTCGAGGGGGAGCGTTACTGGTTTCTGTGTAAATCAAGTGGGTATCGGCGTAACTAGTGGTCATACTGACTAATAACATGCCGAAAAGAACTGCACGGCCCGTGTGCAGTTGGTTGAACATCACATGCATGGTCTAAATCCCTGTTTAATAAAAATTAATGAACTTACTTCTTGTTTAGTGCCGTTTGAATCGCTGTTATTGGTGGTAAGGTATAGCACGGAATGGTGATACACGGCTCATCCATCTGTAACGGTCGGTAATGCTGTAATTGCTGGTGAAGGATTTTAACATCTGCGTCAGAAACATCATTATTTGCTAGCAAGCGGCGTTGAATATTTTCTACTAATTGTTCGGTTGTGCCGACAAATGACAAAATCAGAAATGGTAGTTGAAGGTTGGTTGCAAGCTGTTGAAAGGTATCGCGTTGGGTTCGATCCAGAAATGTCGCGTCAACCACCACAGTATATCCATGGCGCGTGATACGTTGTGCTAATGTGGCAAGGTGTGTGTAGGTTTGCAGGGTTAAGGTTTGCGCATACAGTTGGGAAGTGTCGAGCTGTTGTTGATGCGCAAGCCGTTTGCGTTCTACATCCGAGCGAATTTGAATCCACCCTAGTTGTTCCACCAATTGGCGACAGCCGAAGGATTTTCCCGAGCCGCTCAAACCGTGTGTAATGACCAATGCGGGCGTGGTTGGTTGAGTGTACTGCTGTGCCAATTGCAAATAGTTATCGCAATCTTGTAACGTTGCAAATTGTTCGAGTGATTGTGTGGGGAGCTGTGCCAACCGTAGGGCATTAACTTTTGCACGGACTAAAGCACGATAAACTTTATAAAAGTTTAAAACGGCTAGGCTGTCATAATCGCCTGTTAGACTAAGATACTGATTCAAAAACCGATGCGCATAGGCATTTGCATGGCGGTCTTCCAAATCCATGACCAAAAAGGCGATTTCGCTAGCGGTGTCAATCCAGCGCAATGCGTCGTTGAACTCAATACCGTCAAAAATCGTGATTTCCTTGTCCAGCAAAGCTATATTTCCTACATGCATATCGCCATGACAAGCACGAATGTAACCACCCTGTTTGCGAGCAAGCAACGTAGAATGCAAACGGGTGTATTCCTGTTGCGTCCAATTTTCCAGTAAACTCAAGCGTTCTAAACGTTGTGTGCTGGACAATGGTGGCGGCAACGCTTGGAAACAGGTGCGTAAGTGCACGAAGTTGTGCTGCATGGGTTGCATGACTGTTGTGGGTGAACCCCATATGTCATCATCCTGCGCAGAGGCAATGCGGCAATGAAAATCAGCAATTTTGGCGGCAAGTGCATCCATGATCTCAATCGGCAACTGTTGTTGTGTTAAGAGGTGATCGAGTTGTTGGTTTGGGTTAAATTGCTGCATTTTGACAGCATATTCCACGATTGTTTCATCTGTTTTAGGGTGATAATTCGCGTGGGTGGCGACGTGGTAATGACCATTATTGTGGTACACAATCGGGACAACGGCTAAGTACAGTTGTGGAGCAAGGCGGCGATTCAAACGCAGTTCCTCTTCACAGAAATGTTTCCGATCAGCAAGATGTGTAAAATCCAAAAAGCCAAAATTGACGGGCTTTTTTATCTTGTAAGCGAACTCGTCGGTCAGGAAAATGGTCGATATGTGCGTGTGTATAGCACGAATATTGTGCGTAGGATGCGGGTAGCAAGCACCATCATGTAAAGCTGCCAGCAGAGTGTCAGGGGTGTGCAAGGGCATACCGTTTCTCTTTTTTAATAACCCAAAACGTAAGCATAGCAGGAAACTATCTTGAGTCAGGAATCAAGTCAGACCACAAGTCAAGCCTCACTGTGGCAGCGTTTTGTCAAAGGACTGGGTTTTATGTTTGCATTATTTGGTCGGGTATTCCGCATCCTGTTACTAGTGGTGCTGGTGTTGGGTCTATTGGTGGGTATCGTGTACGCCATGAAACTTGACGAACAGGTGCGTGAACAGTTTGAAGGGCGGCGTTGGGAATTACCTGCTCGTGTTTTTGCGCGACCATTGGATATGTACGAAGGTCAGCAGTTGTATGCGGATCATTTGGAAGAAGAATTAAAACTACTCAGCTACCGTAAAGTCGATAAGCCATTGGAAACAGGGCAGTATTACCGAAAGGGTAGCGAGTTTATGATCAATACACGCGGCTTTCAGTTTGCTGAAGACCAAGAGCCTGCGCGTAGTATTAAGGTGGCGGCGGTTGATGGGCGTATTACTTCCCTGAAATACACCGATGGTAAACAACCATTGGAGTTGATGCGCCTTGAACCTGTTCTGATCGGTAATTTCTACCCACGTCATCACGAAGACCGCGTACTGGTGCGCCAAGCAGATGTTGCTCCTGAATTGATTAAAGGCCTGATTGCTGTTGAAGATAAAAAATTCTACGAGCACCAAGGCGTAAACCCAATGGCGATTGCACGGGCAATGGTGGCGAATGTTAAAGCAGGACAAACCGTGCAAGGTGGGAGTACTTTAACCCAGCAGTTGGTGAAAAACTTCTACCTCACCAATGAGCGTAGTTGGCATCGTAAACTCAAAGAAGCGACGATGGCGTTCCTACTGGAAATGCATTACAGCAAGCAGGAAATTCTCGAAGCCTATTTGAATGAAATCCACTTAGGACAAGATGGCGACCGCGCCATTCATGGTTTTGGTTTAGCAGCTCAATTCTATTTCAATCGTCCGGTTCGGGAATTGAAAGCGGATCAAATTGCGTTATTAATCGGGCTGGCAAAAGGTGCAGGTTATTACGACCCGCGCTTGCATCCTGACCGAGCATTGGAACGGCGCAATCTGGTTTTGCAGGTCATGTTTAAAGAAGGCGTGATTACCCAGCAAACCTATAATGATGCTTTGCAGCGTCCGTTGGGAGTGAGTGAGAAGAAACCATCCGGTGCGACACCTTTCCCAGCGTATTTGGATTTGGTGCGTCAACAGCTACAGCGGGATTACAAAGAAGAGGATTTACGCAGCCAAGGTTTGTTGATCTTTACGGCGATGGATCCGATTGTGCAATTAACGGCAGAGGCCATTTTGCAAAAGCGGGTTGGTCAACTAGAACGCGCTCATCGTATTCCTCGTGGCAAATTGAACAGCGCGATGATCATTAGTACGGTGCAAGGTGGTGAAGTTCAGGCATTAGTGGGCAGTCGTGATGTGCGTTATGCAGGTTATAACCGCGCTTTAATTGCACAACGGCAAATCGGTTCATTGGTCAAACCTGCAATTTATTTGGCAGCTTTGGAAAAAGGTAAATACACCCTAGGCACGCGCATCAGCGATGGACCTGTCACCGTGAAGTTGGGTAATCGTAAATATTGGCAGCCTGGAAACTATGATCAACGCAACATGGGGTATGTTACGGTTTTAAAAGCTTTAACGTATTCACGCAACACGCCTGCGGTGCGCATCGGGATTGACGTGGGGGTTGAGAAGGTGGTGAAAACCCTTCACGATTTGGGTGTGAGTGTCAAAATCCCCGAATACCCTTCAATTTTGTTGGGTGCAATTGAAATGGCACCGATTGACGTACAACAAATGTACCAAACTTTGGCCGCAGGTGGTTCGTATTCACCTTTGAAAGCGATTCGTAGTGTGATGAACTTGCAAGGTAAGGTGTTGACCCGTTACCCCTTGACGGTGCAACAGGTTGCTAGTCCAGAAGCAGCCGATTTGTTAGATTATGCGCTGCATCGTGTTACAGTCGATGGTACAGCCAAGGAATTGTCATCAACGTTGCCCGAGTGGAAAAAAGTAGCGGGTAAAACGGGTACAACCAACGATAAGAAAGACAGTTGGTTTGCGGGTTTTTCGGGTCAGCACGTTGCGACAGTGTGGGTTGGACGAGATGACAATAAACCTATCCACATGACGGGTGGCGAAGGTGCATTGAAAGTCTGGTCGGATTTATTCCGTGTTTTGCCAACGAAAGCACTGCAAGTCGAAAATTCCTCACGGTTGGTCTGGGTTGATGTCGACCCAGCGACTGGTTTGCGCTTTAATCCAGCTTGTGGAAAGTCGGTGCGTATGCCGTTTATGCGTGGTACACAACCGCAAAAAACCAGTTACTGTGCACCAGCAGAGCCTGTCGTACCGGAAGGTATGACCCCAAGTGCGCCAACAGCAACGCCAGGAGCTAGTGCTCCAAAACCTGTCACACCGCCCTCAGCTCCCAAACCAGTGCAGTCTTCGCCATCTTCGTGGATTGATGATTTAGTGCGCTAAATGTAGGGAGTGGGATTATTTATGTTCAGTGAGGCCAATGAATGAAAGCAATTGTGCATCGCACTGTTGCTGGCAGTAGCTTGCTGGTTAGCATGTTATTGTCTGCCTGTGCGCCAAATCCGACGGTATTGCAAGATCGTGTTTATGATCGTTACCCGCAGCAACCACCTGTCGTTACACCACCTACAAGACCAGTGCCTGAACCGCCTGTGGCGCGAACCTTGCCGTTGCCAAAGGAAACCGCACCTAAGGTCGAGCAACGTCCGGTGGCGAATCCACCCAAGACTGGCACTAGCAGTACCAGCGTGGTGGATGTGACTAAGCCAAGTTCGCGTCCATCGTGGGAAACACCGTCAACGCCTGCTTGGGAAGGTTATCCGTCAGGTAGTGGTAAAACGTCACCGATGACACCTTCTGGCAGTGGAGCGACGACTTCACCAAGCACAACGAAGGCGTATTCTTCCTCGCCTGCCGTACAAGCTTTGTCAAAACAGGCGGATAGCCAAATGGCTAGTGGTAGTCTAGATGCTGCTGCTTCAACCTTGGAGCGTGCTTTACGCATTGAATCGGACAACCCCGATTTGTGGCAGAAACTCAGCAAGGTTAATGCTTTACAAGGGCATACGGAACAAGCTGCCAGCATGGCAAGTAAAGCCCAAGCGTATCGGGAGTTACTGCATTAATACTTCCCCCGATTTCGTGGAACAGGTGCGGGAATGTCTCGGTGCAACGGGGGCGTTTGCCAAACTCATTCAAGGGTTTCAAACCAGACCGCAGCAACAGGCAATGGTGCAAGCGGTGGCAGCAGCAATGCAAACCCAAGCCACAGCGGTGATTGAAGCGGGTACGGGAGTCGGCAAGACGTTTGCTTACCTCGTGCCCGCTTTACTCAGCGAGCAGCGTGTGATTGTGTCGACGGGTAGTAAAACCCTGCAAGATCAGTTGTTTCACAAAGATCTGCCTTTGGTGCGCAAAGCTTTGCACACGGATGCTAAAATCGCCTTGCTCAAAGGTCGTGCCAATTATTTGTGCATTCATCGCTTACAAACCACGCTTGCCGATGGACGTTTACCAGACAAAAAAAGCGTGACGTGGTTGAAGCGCATTAAAGACTGGTCAACGCTAACCCGTTGCGGTGATATTGCCGAATTATCCTCCGTGCCACACGATGCTGACGTTTGGGAGCGTGTTACCTCCACCATCGACAATTGTGTGGGGGCGGAATGTGAGCATTACCAAGACTGTTTTGTGGTGAAAGCTCGTCGTAATGCGCAAGAAGCTGACATTGTGGTGGTGAATCATCACCTATTTTTTGCCGATTTGTCGCTCAAGGAAGAAGGCTTTGGCGAATTGTTGCCCCACGCGGATGTGGTAATTCTGGACGAAGCGCATCAGTTACCCGAAATCGCGTCCGGCTTTTTTAGCGATACTTTCAGCAGCCGTCAGTTATTGGATTGGAAGCGCGACACACTGACCGAAACGTTGGCGTTAAAAGACATGCCGATGTTACGCAATGCGTTGGATAGTTTGGAAAAAACAGTCTTGGACTTGCGCTTGGCAATGGATACGCCTGGGCAGCGTGCATTATGGTCACGGATTAGCCAACAACCTGCGATTGTGGAACATCTGAAGCAATTGCAAAGCGTGATGGATGATTTATTGGTCATTATGGCGAAAGTTGCCGAACGCAGTAACGGATTAGCTACCTGTTTTGAGCGTTTACAGGAACAACGGGCGCGTTTGCAACGTTTGCAAGAGCCGCCAACAGACACCGTGCAGTGGTTTGAAACGTTTACCCGTGCATTCACCATCACGACGACACCGCTAGATGTGGCAACACCGTTCAAACGGTGTTTGGATAGCCTAACGTGCAGTTGGGTGATGACTTCCGCAACTTTGGCGGTGGAACAATCATTTGAGCATTTCACCCAACGCATGGGCTTGGCGGAAGTGCAGGCGTTGCAACTGGATAGCCCATTCGATTATTGGCATAACGCTTTGCTGTATTTGCCCGCAAAATTGCCCGAACCACAGCAGCACGATTTTATTAGTGCGTTGGTGGAGACGGCATTACCCGTGATTCAAGCAGCGGGTGGGCGTACTTTTATGCTGTTCACCAGTTATCGCGCTTTGAATGAGGCGGCGGAATTATTGAAAGATCAACTGGATTTTCCGCTGTTAATTCAAGGCGAATCGCCACAACGCGACATGATTGAAAAATTCCGGCAGCTTGGTAATGCGGTATTATTAGGCACAGCGAGTTTCTGGGAAGGCGTGGACGTGCGTGGCGAGGCGTTAAGTTGCGTGATTATTGATAAACTACCGTTCGCCGCCCCGAATGATCCGGTGATGGAAGCCCGTTTGGAAGCCATCCGGCAGCGTGGCGGCAATCCGTTCGCCGAATACCAAATTCCCCAAGCCGTCATTACTTTAAAGCAAGGTGTCGGGCGGTTAATTCGTGACCAAAACGACAAAGGCGTGCTCATGATTTGTGACACACGCTTACGCACGCGCTCTTACGGTAAAACCTTTCTCGATAGTTTGCCGCGTATGCCGCGCACGCAAAAACTGGCAATCGTTGAACGTTTTTTCGCAGGCACTTTACACAACCCAACCCAAGTAACGCATGAAACTACTGGCTCTTGATACTTCCACCGAAGCCTGTTCGGCAGCAATCTATGCCGATGGTGCAACGATTAGTGCGTTTGAATTAACGCCGCGTGCTCACACACAATTGATTTTACCCATGATTGACCAAGTGCTTAGCCAAGCGCAATTACGCCTAACGGATGTCGATGCGGTGGTGGTGGGGCGTGGTCCGGGGGCGTTCACAGGGATTCGGATTGGCATGGGTGTGGCGCAAGGTTTAGCAATGGCGGCGGATAAACCCGTGATTGCGATTTCCACACTAGCAGCATTGGCGCAACAAGCGTTTTGCCAATGGGGGGCGACGCAAGTGTTGAGTGCGTTGGATGCGCGAATGAATGAAGTGTATTGGGGTCAATATACGTTGCAAGATGGTCTAATGCAGTTGCAGGGTGTCGAGCAAGTGTGTGCGCCAACACTCGCGCCTGTACCGGAAACGGCGGGCTGGTTAGCAATGGGGCACGGTTGGTCAGCGTATGCAGACGCTTTACAGCCACGGTTTGCGGGGAAGGTGACGCAAACGGTGTCAGAGGTTTTGCCCGCTGCGGAATTTATGTTGCCATTGGCTGTTGCCGCGTGGCAGGCAGGGCAAGCGACTGCGCCGGAATTAGCGCAGCCCGTTTACTTACGCAATAAGATTGCTTTAACCACGCAAGAACGCCTTGCTAAGCAAACCGCTTAACGTTTCGATAAGGTGTTGACCCAAAACTGGGTCGCGCCTGCAACCCCAACGGGCATGGCGAAAAAGTTCAAGATGGGAACGGCGGTCATTAAGGATAATAACCAGCCGAAGCCTAAAGCTTCGCTACGGTTCTGTTTTAACGCGGCTAATTCGCTGTCAAAGAACAAGTTGTGATTACCCATCGGGTAGTCGGCGTATTCAATGGCTAACATCCACGCGCCATACAGCGTCCACGCCAGCGGTGCAATAAGATTAACACTCGGTATGACGGTGAGTATTAATAACAAAACTAACCATTTAGCCATGTACCACAATTTGCCCAGCTCACTTTTAAAGGTGCGTACCACCAATGCGCTGATATTGATGCTGTCAAAGGTGGGGAGTGGTTGTCCACGCAATTTGGCTTCAATGCGTTCAGCAAGTAAGGCGTTAAACGGTGCGGCAAGTAAGTTTGCTAAGATGGTGAAGGTGTAAAACACGATGAACACAATCAGAATGGCAAATAATGGCCACAATAACCATTCTAACCACGCCAACCATTGTGGTAGTAAACGTGCCATCCAATAATTTAACTGGTGTTGTGCCAGCCAAATCCCACCAGAAAACAAGATGCTATTAATCAGCAGGGGAATCATAACGAAGCCACGAATGCCTGCTTGCGTGATCAACTTGAATCCGCTGAAAAGATAGCCAAATCCTTTAAATAAACCTGTTACCATGAGTGTTTTTCCGTTTTGTGCAATGCAGCTATACTCTAGCGCATTTACTGCATGGCTTTAAGTTAAGGAGTTTTCACATGCCAACCTCTTTTATGCAGGCAATGACTTTCCGTCATGCGTGCAAGAAATTTGACCCAACTCGCCACATTAGCGAGACTGATTTCCAACAAATTTTGGAATTTGGGCGGTTATCACCCTCGTCCTTTGGTATGGAACATTGGCGTTTTGTGGTGGTTCAAACCCCCGAATTACGCGAAAAATTGCGTGAAGTGTGTTGGGGGCAAGCGCAAATTACTGACAGTAGTCATGCGGTAGTGATTGTGGCGAAAACCGCAGCGGTAAAACCGTACAGTGATTATGTGAAGCGCGTGTTTGATCGACGTGGTTTACCGCAGGAAGCGCGTGATGCGTATTTAGACCGTTATGCTGCACATCAAGAACACGAAGTTGCCCCATCAATGAGCACCT
>CAZTUZ010000109.1:0-9030 GCA_964617055.1 uncultured Thiothrix sp. | reverse complement strand
TCTAGCCAGATGATACGCAAGAAATGTTGAGATGAGAGGGATTTAGGGCGGCTACGCCACCAAGCACTCATCCCCTCCCTGAAGGGCGAGGTCTTCCGCGCAATCAGATAAACCATCACTTATCCGTTTTCTTACAAGCCCCTGCATTAGGGCCAAATAACGGGCAAAAGTCATCGGGTAACGTTACATCAGTGGGTGCAACCGCCGTTTGCGTATGCAGTTGTGTTGACGGCGGCGGCGCATCTGGCGTGCGGGAAAAATAAAAATAGCCAATGGCAATTATCGTGATAGCAATTAAAAAAACAAATAACACATTTTGCAGCACATTGATAAATCGATCCTGCGCGGAAGGTGGCGGCAGTTCATTTTTAATGACTAACTTCGGCATGAGAAGGCACCTGATTCACGGTCTGTCACAATCACATACAACTACTGTATGGCATAAAACATTGCTGTTATCTGCACTGACCCTAACACGCTCATCCCTAAGCAGGCCACTAACTAACTGACAAAAAGGTACTTTTTACTTTCACAAGGAAATATAATCAAAAAACCAGCAAAGCAATCCATACATCCATTAGGCTGATCTTGGGATACCAATATCACCTCGACACCTGAATCCACTTATAAAACGTAATGCCTGTACAATGCAATAAAAACACGAAAAGCTAGTCTTTTTACTAGCCTTTTTGATCAAAAATGCATCTTTATTATAAAAATAACTAAGGCTTCGATGGTGTATTGGTCATGGAGGGTGATTGCAACTGTTGCTGTAATTGCTCCAGCTCTTGCTTGAGGGTATCTTTTAACTTAGTAACATCTGCGGATAAGTTTCCATCAACCGCCTTCAGATCATTGTGCATAAAAGAGTTCAACTGTTCGACCACTGCTCCCATCGCCCCACCAACCATCGAACCTAATGTTTTCTGCACATCAACCTGCCAACCGTGCGCCCCTAATACCAAGACCGTGCGCAAAGGAATCACCACATCACCCTTCTCACCACTGTATAACACCGTAGCAACTTCAGCATGATTATCGGTAATCTGAATTTCACCCGACTCAAAACGTTGCACCACAATGCGCTTATTCGCCAATACCTGCAAAAAGACCAAGCTACTGGAAGTTGCCAATGCATTGGCTTTTGCCGAATCGCCCTGCAAAACGGCCTGCCAAAACGCATCTGTGACGCTACGCACTTGCTGCGATTCTGAGGAAAAAATACAACCCGAAGTATTCACCAGTAATGACAATAACAACAACAACCATCCACTACGCCAGTTTTTATGTGTTTTTGTCATGACTTGCCACATTTTATCTCACACTCCCACACAACAGACCATTAGCACTATCCACCGCCATGAGTGTAGTGGAAAGCACATGATTATCCAGGCGTTGATGCTCTGCCACACTCAAGGTCACTTTGCAGTAATTCGGCGTGTAACCTGTGTACAAAGTCTGTCCTGCGTGTTCTACATCCGCACGACCGTATTCCCACAAAACAGGAACAGTCTGCCCAACCTGTTGCTGCAACCATGTTTGTTTCATGCGTTCACCAACCGCATGTAAGACTTGGCTACGTTGTTTTTTCACCATTTCCGACACAGGATCAGGTAAACGCGCCGCTTTCGTGCCCTCACGCGCTGAATAAGTGAAAATGTGCATGTGCCCAAAACCAATGGTTTCGACATAAGCCAACGTTTCTTCCCATTCCGCCTCTGTTTCGCCAGGGAAACCGACAATAATGTCGGTAGTGACATTAAAACCCGCTACTTGGCGACGCGCTTCTTGCACCAGTTGAGCAAATTCCGTGGTTTTACAACGTCTTGCCATACGTCGTAATACCGAATCCGCCCCACTTTGCAATGGTAGATGCATGTGCGGCATTAAACGTGGATTGCTAAACAAAGCAAAGAAATCATCCGGCAAATCCCAAGGTTCAACAGAAGCAAACCGAATGCGCGGCATGTCGGTTTCTTGCAAAACGCGCTTAACTAATGTGTATAAAGAGCTACCAATATCACTACCATAACCACCAACGTGTACGCCCGTGAGGACAATTTCTTGTACACCCTGTTCTACTAGTTGATTGATTTCAGAAATAATATCAGCTTCGGTGCGGCTACGCTCATCGCCTCGCGCCACCGTTACAATGCAAAACGTACAACGGTAACGGCAACCATCCTGAATTTTGATAAAAGCACGGTGTCGCCCTCGCAAGAATAATGGTGTTTCCCCTGGCTCAGTCGCCATTGCAGGCATAACGGGTAACTCAAATGCCTGCATAACTTTTTGTGGTAATTGATCTTTTTCCGTGTTCGGAACAACCAAATCCACACCCAACGTTTGCGCGACTTCCTGCGCTTGCAACGTGGCATAACACCCGCTCACCACCAACCGCGCTTCGGGATTTTCGCGGTATAAACGGTGCATTAACCGCCGCGACTTCCCCGATGCATCATTGGTAACAGCGCAAGTATTCAGCACCAATACATCCGCATCCGGCACGCTCGGCACAATTTGATGCCCAGCGGCACGGAATTGCTGTGACCACTGCTCTAACTCAGCCTCGTTGAGGCGACACCCTAATGCTTTTAAATGAACTTTCATCTCATTAATGACTTACAAATTTTCAGGATGCGTTTCTACGGTTGCCGCTTCACGCCAAGCTTTCATCATTGCCGCTAATTCACGCATCGCCACACTTTGCGCATAAATATCGCTGGCACTAGCGTCAACCTTGCTGTCACCCACTTTCACAGCCTTTACCGCAAACAAAGCGTAATCGCCATTGCCCAAAGCCACGCCGCCCCAGCTACTTTTACCCGCTGCTGGCTGTGGTAATGCAAATGCCTTTGCCAATACTTCAGGAGCAGTTTTTGTGTCACTACGCCCAATCAACCCAGTTTTCTGCACAGATGCTTCTGCACCTGCACTTGTTTCAGCCAATGCTGCCCAAGTTTGTTTTGCCTGCAACGCTTTCAACGTCGCCTCACCTTTTTGCGCCACCAACTCACGCGCTTTTTGAGCCACCAACGCCGTGCGGATCTGATCCTTCACTTCATCTAAAGGCTTTTGCTTAGCATTCTCATGATTGACCACGCGCACAACGGCTGCATGACCCTCATTAACCTCCAACAAATCAGAATTTTTGCCTTTTAAAACATCTTCGCTGAATGCAACATCACGAACTTTTTGACTCATTGCCAAACCTTGGCCTTGTACGCGCGTCACCCAATCGGATTGTTGCACACTTAACCCCACTGCTTTTGCCACGGGGTCTAATGAACCTTCATTCTCATAGGCCAATTTCTGCATCTGATCAGCCTTATCCGTAAACAGCTTATCTGCTTGATCTTTACGGTAATCTGCCTCAACATCAGCACGAGCCTGCTCGTATGTTTTTGCAACTGATGGCTTAATTTCTGTCACACGAATAATCTCGTAACCAGATTCGGTTTTCACAGGCTTGGAAGTTTCACCCGCCTTCAACGCAAATACCGCTTTCTCAAATTCTGGCCCCCAATCACCCGCGACTACTGACCCCAAACTACCGCCCTTTTCTGCGGCTGTTTTATCATCAGAATCGGTCTTAGCAATGTCCTCAAAGGTACGTTTATTTGCCTGCAAATCCGCATGTAAAGCATCAATACGTTTCTTAGCTTCAGCATCTTTTGCAGGATCAGCAACGCTCACCAAAATATGGCTCACCATGCGCGTTTCGGGTTGAACATAATGGTCTGCATTATCATCAAACCATTTTTTCAGAGTAGCCTCATCAACTGCCACTTTAGCAGCCAAATCATCATGTTTTAATTCTAAATAAGCTAACTTCACCTTTTCATCGGTCATGAAGTTTGTTTTATTTTTTTCATAATACTGACTGATTTCAGCATCCGACACTTGTGTTTGCGCCTGAAAATCAGCCGTTTTTAAGGTGAAAACTTCCAACTCACGCTGTTGATTACGCAAAGCTTGGTAAAGTTCTGCTTCTGTTTTTGGCACAAACGCCGTTTGTGTTACAGCATCACGCAACTGCTGATTAGACAAATCACCACGCACCAAACTCTCAAATTCGGCTGCATCACGACGCTGCATTTTCAGCATATTTTCATAAGTGGCTCGATCAAACTTACCATCCTTTTGGAACATAGCGATTCCCGCGATGGCCTCCGCCACTTCTTGGTTGCTCGCTCGGTAGCCACCCTCTTTGATTTTTTGCTGCATCAAAGTTTGGTTAATGACGGAATCCAACACGGTTTGTTTGAATGCAGCGTCATCCATGCCTGGTGGTAACTTTCCGCCAAACTGCTGTTTCATGCGTAATACCGCATCTTGAACAGCTTGCACTGGAATTTCTTCGCCATTCACTGTGGCAGCGACTAATTTACCGCCACCATCAAAATACTGATTGATGCCAAAAAGTGCGAATGGAATGGTAACGAGGCCGACGATAGCGTAAGCAATCCAGCCTCTAGCCTTATCATGAATCGTTTGCAGCATGATCTTTGTTGGTTTTTGTCAATGTGTTGAAAAATTGGATAAGTATTGCGCACGCCCCGTGAGCGCGAAGGTGCATCATACAGCAAGAAGGGGGAAGAGAAAAAGAGGAAAGATTGGCGGAGCGGACGGGACTCGAACCCGCGACCCCCGGCGTGACAGGCCGGTATTCTAACCAACTGAACTACCGCTCCGCGCGATAAAAATGGTGGGTAGTGAGGGGCTCGAACCCCCGACATTCGCCTTGTAAGGGCGACGCTCTACCAACTGAGCTAACTACCCGTTGTTCGTTAGAAGCCGCTATTGTATAGCATCTTTTAGAGCTTTACCAGCCTTAAATGCAGGAATTTTTGCAGATTCGATAGAAATTGTTTCCCCAGTGCGCGGATTGCGCCCAGAACGCGCCTGACGTTCACGAACTAAGAACGTACCGAAGCCAACTAAAGCGATTTGATCACCCTTTGCCAGAGTCTCAGACACTGTATCAATCAATGCTTTAATTGCGCGATCAGTATCTGCTTTAGTCAGACCAGACTTAGCGGATACTGCATCAATCAGTTCTGCTTTATTCATAATTATTTCCTTGTGAATTCATTATAGAGGGAAACCGGAATACTCCTACGACGCGAACATCGGCAGAGCCACCCATGCGGATACGCCCGACAGTTATACCAGTGACTTCCAAAATATGTCAACAAAATGACGAGCATACCGCATGGTAATCATTTCAACCCAATCAATGTGGTCGGGTTGGCGCAGCTTCTTCCTCTTCCACCACTGCTGGCGGTGTAACAACAGGTGCTGGAGCGTCTTCATCATCTAAATCTTCATCATCTGCCAAAGCAATTGGCGCACGCTCCAAAGCCAATGCCAACACCTCATCAATCCACTTGACGGGTTTAATCTCCAGACCTTTTTTCACATTATCGGGGACTTCCGCCAAATCTTTCTCGTTCTCACGCGGAATCATGACCAACTTGATACCACCACGGTGTGCTGCCAAGAGTTTTTCTTTCAAACCACCGATGGGCAGTACTTCACCACGCAGAGTAATTTCACCTGTCATGGCAACATCTGCACGAACAGGAATGCGTGTCATGGCTGATACCATCGCTGTTACCATACCGATACCTGCACTTGGTCCATCTTTAGGTGTTGCACCTTCAGGAACATGAATATGGACATTATGTTTACGCAGAAACTTGCGAGTAATACCCAAACTACGCGCCCGACTCTTTACCACAGTTTCGGCAGCATGAATGGATTCGCGCATCACCTCGCCCAAACGTCCGGTACTTTTAATCGTACCATTACCTGGTAACAAAGCACTTTCAATGGTGAGTAAATCCCCACCTACGGAAGTCCAAGCCAATCCCGTTACTTGACCAACTTGGTTTTTCTGATCTGCACGCCCAAAATCATAACGCTGCACACCAAGATATTTTTCCAAGTTACGCGGGGTAATCGCCGTTTTCTTCTTACCATTGAGCAAGTGGTCTTTAACTGCTTTGCGGCAAAGTTTGGCTAATTCCCGATCAAGATTACGCACACCCGCCTCGCGAGTGTAGTGACGCACAATGTCCAAAATCGCGCTATCGCTAATAGAAAGTTCGCCTTTTTTCAACCCATTCGCTACCAACTGCTTGGGAAGCAAGTAATTTTTCGCAATACTGAGTTTTTCATCTTCGGTATAACCTGGGATGCGAATGACTTCCATACGATCCAACAGTGGACCTGGGATACGCATACTATTGGAAGTCGCCACGAACATCACATCGGACAAATCAAAATCCACTTCCAGATAATGATCGGCAAAGGTGTGATTTTGCTCAGGGTCTAACACTTCCAACAGTGCTGAGGAAGGGTCACCACGAAAATCCGTCGACATTTTGTCGATTTCATCCAATAAGAACAGCGGGTTGCGCGTTCCCACTTTGCTCAAGTTCTGGATAATTTTCCCCGGCAATGAACCGATATAAGTGCGACGATGACCACGAATTTCCGCCTCATCACGCACCCCGCCCAGTGCCATGCGCGTAAATTTTCGCCCTGTCGCACGGGCAATCGACTGCCCTAACGACGTTTTACCCACGCCAGGCGGTCCTACCAAACACAAAATAGGTCCTTTCAGCTTTTTCACCCGTTGTTGCACGGCGAGGAACTCTAAAATGCGTTCTTTGACTTCATCCAAACCATAGTGGTCTTCATTGAGCACTTTTTCTGCATTTGCCAGACTATTATTCACCTTGGATTTTTTCTTCCACGGCAAATTCACTAACCAATCAATGTAATTGCGCACGACTGTCGCTTCAGCGGACATTGGCGACATCATTTTCAGTTTTTTCAGCTCGGTTTCTGCCTTATCTCGCGCTTCTTTTGGCATTCCGGCATTTTCGACTTTACGCGCCAGCTCTTCCATTTCATTGGGTGCGGCATCATCCATTTCGCCCAATTCTTTTTGAATGGCTTTGATCTGTTCGTTTAAGTAGTACTCGCGTTGGCTGCGTTCCATTTGTTGTTTAACGCGCCCACGAATTTTTTTCTCCACCTGTAACAGGTCAATTTCACCCTCAACCAACTCCATTAAGTATTGAATGCGCTCTTCGACATCGAGCATTTCCAATACTTTTTGCTTTTCAGCGATTTTTAAACCCAAATGGGCAGCAATCGTATCGGCAAGGCGTACTGGGTCTTCAATACTACTTAAAGAGGACAGAATTTCGGGTGGAATTTTTTTATTCAGTTTGACGTACTGCTCGAACAGGCCAACCAGTGAACGGCTTAAAGCATCCACTTTACGCGCTGAAGCTTCGCTCATCATGGACGGACGAATATCAACCTGCGCAGCGGCAAAACCATTTTCGCTATCAATCGCCGTGATTTCAGCACGCTCTAAACCTTCAACCAGTACTTTCAACGTACCATCGGGCAATTTTAATAATTGCAGAATCGTCGCCAACGTACCAAAGGTGTGCACGTCTTCCAATTCTGGCGCATCGACCTCAGCACTTTTCTGCGCAACAAGCAGGATTTGCTTATCGTGCTCCATTGCCATATCGAGCGCTTGAATCGATTTGTCCCTTCCGACAAACAGTGGGATAACCATGTGCGGGTAAACCACAACATCGCGTAACGGTAATACAGGAACAATCAGTGTCTCAGCCATAACAATCACTCATGTGGCAGAAAGGAAAAGCGCACCGCGTAAAGCACAACACGGTACGCAAAACAATGTTATTCGCCAGCAGCAGCCTGCTGCTCAACATTTTCATAGATGAGGTACGGTGTGGACTCGCCATTGACGACAGATTCATCAACGACCACCTTGCTAACATTGGCTTGAGAAGGTAGGTCGTACATGGTATCCAACAAGATTTTTTCCAAGATACTGCGTAATCCACGCGCCCCAGTTTTACGCTCCATCGCTTTACGCGCAATGGCGTGCAGGGCATCGTCACGGAATACCAATTCGGAGTCTTCCATCTCAAACAGTTTCGCGTACTGCTTGGTCAGCGCATTGCGTGGTTCGGTTAAAATTTGCACCAATGCATCTTCATCCAATTCCTCCAACGTCGCCAATACGGGTAAACGTCCGACAAACTCAGGAATCAAACCATAACGCACTAAATCTTCGGCTTCGATTTCTTTAATTACATCACCAAAGCGGCGACTCTCGTCCGGCGTTTTGACCTTCGCAGAGAAACCGATGCTGCCTTTTTCGGTACGATTTTGGATAACTTTGTCCATCCCCGCGAAAGCTCCGCCGACAATGAACAAAATATGGCGCGTATCGACCTGCAAAAATTCTTGCTGCGGGTGTTTGCGTCCACCTTGAGGCGGAACAGAAGCAATCGTCCCCTCGATCAATTTCAGCAATGCCTGTTGTACACCTTCGCCGGACACATCGCGGGTAATGGAAGGATTATCAGATTTGCGCGAAATTTTGTCGATTTCATCGATATACACAATCCCAGTTTGGGCTTTTTCGACATCGTAATCGCATTTTTGCAGCAATTTCTGAATAATGTTTTCCACATCTTCACCGACATAACCCGCTTCGGTTAACGTGGTAGCATCAGCAATCGTAAACGGTACATTCAACAAGCGAGCCAATGTTTCGGCCAGTAATGTCTTACCGCTCCCTGTCGGGCCAATCAGCAAAATATTACTTTTTGCCAATTCCACATCATCTTTGACCCCTTTCTTATACAGACGCTTATAGTGGTTATACACTGCAACAGAAAGGACTTTTTTCGCTAAATCTTGCCCAATGACATACTCATCTAGGCTTGCCTTCAGCTCATGTGGCGTAGGCAGGTTGGATTTATCATCCGTCGTCTGCGCCGTGTGCATCTCTTCTTGAATAATGTCATTACACAAATCAACGCATTCATCGCAGATGAATACCGAAGGCCCAGCGATCAGCTTGCGTACTTCATGCTGGCTTTTGCCGCAGAACGAGCAATACAGCAACTTACCGCTGTCGTGATCGCCTCTTCTATCTTTGCTCATCAGAACCTCTATCCTGCG
>CAZTUZ010000108.1:0-9204 GCA_964617055.1 uncultured Thiothrix sp. | reverse complement strand
GTCGGTGGTTGTTGTGCTAATGGCTTGTGGTCGGTTTTATTGTCGCCGTGGACATGCGCCAGCGTTGCCGTGCCTTTCCACTGATTATTCACCTGATAAGCAACATCGGCTTCTACACCGTGGGTTGTGGCTTTGACGTTGTGTGTTTTACCCGCTGCCATACCGCCAGTCCAATCAATCAATTGGTAGTTATCAATCTTGTTATAAAACGTAGAAACCGAACCAGACAATTTGTCTTTTTTCCAGTTGATGCCCACATCCAACTGATTGGTTTTTTCTGGCTGAACATTGAGAAACGCACTTTTCCCTGTTGTACCATCCAGTTGATTACGTTCCCAATAATCAGGGTTACGTTCGGTATGCCCGATACTTGCGTAGTAAGTGCGATTTTTCGTAGCTGCATCATGTTCATAGCGCACAAAACCGCTACGCAGCGTGTCGTTATCGGTCGCGCCTTTGGTGTCGTTAGCGATTGTACCCATCATGCCGACTTTGCTACGGCTATCGGTAACTTTGTGCTGATCCACCCGTAAACCAGACACTACTCGACTGCGTTCATTCACGGTGTGTTTGACTTCCGCAAACAGACCGGATTGTTTGAACTGCATATCTTCTGCACGCGCCGCCGTTTGGTACATCGCATCAGCCGCCGCCCCCGTCATGCCCATGCCGGAACGGCTGGTGTGCTTATCTTGCTTAGCATCCACACCCAGCGTAACTTGGGTATTGTCATTGGCATTTAAGGTGGTGGAAACCCGCCCGCCTTGGGTAGAACGATCAGGGTTCGCCACCATGTGCGACATCATGCTCGTGCCCGTATTGGTACGACGGGTGTAGTTATCCATCACATGATCAACGTAGTTATCGTAAACCTCGGCTTCCACCTTACTGACACGCGCCGACACGTTTTTGCGCTCGAATTTCAGGGCTTTGCTTTCACGGTCAAACTTTACCCCGTCCATCATGCGGTCGGCGTAATCGGCTTTGCCATCGCTACGCGCTAGGGATAATTCCAGCAAGGTATTGTCATCCGGTGTCCAACCCATTGCGGTATTCGCGCTCCAACGGGTGTAAGCCGAGTGGATTTTATTGCCGTCCCCATCTTTGTAATCGTCGGCATCAGCACGAGTTGCGCCGCCACGAATATAGAAATTCGGTGTACCAGCTTTACCATCTAACACCACATCATTACGTCCTGCGCTGCCTAATGTCACGCCAGCATGACCCGACGCGCCTGTTTGCGCTAAACGTTCACTTTTACGCTCGAAATTCACCACACCAGCAGAAAAGCCAGCACCGTATTTCACTGTCGCGCCTTTTTGCAGGGTCACTTTATCGAATGATTCAGGGTAAACATACGCGGTGGGTGGATCCATGCGTCCGCTGCAACCGCCGTAAATTTCTTGTCCATCCAATAACACCCCCAAACGCGAACCGGACATACCACGGAATACCGGATCGCCATCCGTGCCACCTTTACGAATCACGCTCATACCGGAAATCGTCTTCAGAAATGCCGCGCCATCATGCGCTGGTAACGGTTGTTGCGGAGCTTTGGGATTAAACTTCACCGTCAGCGGGCTTTTACTCGCTGGAGCAGTGACCACCACGCTATCCAACTCAGTCACCTCTTCCGCCATGACTACGGAGGATAAACACACAGCAGCAATAATCGCCAACGCGAGCGGGGAACGTTTTAACATGAATCTCACCTCAGATATGCTTTATTCAACACCCCTAGGCAGCATTCATGCCAAACCATAACCAACTGTTCTTTAAGATGAATTTAATGGGAAAGCCTACACAAATCGCGTGAAATCACACACCCAACTAAGTCAAATCACTCACCTGCCTGAATATCGTAACGTTTACAGTTTGAAAAACCTCAAATTTTGACCTTGGCACGCCTTTTGCGACTGAATGCTCAAGCTGAGATTATTGGGAGATAGTTTTCAGTTTTTTTGAGTCATGATTCAAGCGTGTTCCTAACCGTTCACGCTTTTTTTTCGCCCCATTTATTATTAAGTGCTAATATACGGAAATACTCCATAATCAACAAACTATCGAGGTATCCCACATGAATATTGATCGTATCGTTTTGGCATTCGCGGGCAGCATGGTATTAATCGCACTGGCATTAGGCTTTTTCGGCTTCCCTACCTTGAGTGTGATTTTATTAGCATTTGTGGGACTGAACATGCTGCAAGCAGCTTTCACAGGTTTTTGCCCGCTGGCTATCATCCTGAAAAAGATGGGTAAACAGCCGGGTTCTGCATTTAACTAAGCCCGCCTTTTTCAGACATAACTTGATATACTTCAGACCCCGCCGCGTGCGGGGTTTGTTATAGTACCATTACCCTGAAGTCGTGAAGTGATTGCTGCCATGCGTTTTGATGAAATCCTAACCCATTCGCCGTTAATGGAAGCCGTGTTGCGTTCCGCGCATTTGATTGCCCAAACCGATGCCAGCGTATTAATCACTGGCGAATCCGGTACGGGCAAAGAACTGGTCGCGCACGCCATGCACACCGCCAGCCTGCGCAGCAAACGCCCTTTCATTACCGTCAATTGCGCTGCATTACCCGAAACTTTAGCCGAATCGTTACTGTTTGGGCATCGCAAGGGTGCGTTCACAGGGGCGGATCAAGCACACTCCGGTTTAATCGGTGCGGCTGAAGGTGGCACAGTATTTTTGGATGAAATCGGTGAATTACCGCTAGCACTACAAGCCAAATTATTACGCTTTCTGGAATCTGGCGAAGTATTACCATTGGGCGAAACGCAAGCCAAACGCTTGAATGTACGGGTTTTTGCTGCTACGCACCGCGATTTATACGCCATGAGCGAACGTGGTGAATTTCGCCAAGATTTATTCTATCGCCTGAACATTATTCCAGTGGAATTACCCGCCTTACGCGAACGCCGTGAAGACATAGCATTACTCGCCAAGCACTTCCTGCAACAATTTGCCACGCAGCACAAACTCCCCGCCGCGACCTTGGATAAAGCGGCGTGCAAACAATTACAACAACAACATTGGGTAGGTAATGTGCGAGAATTGCGCAATATCTGCGAACGCTTAAGCATTTTGCTGGCAGGGCGTGAGATTAGCGTTGCCAACTTACCCTTGGAACTGCGCACATCGCACCACAAAACGCAAACACTCGCCCCCTTCAGCCTGCCGGAAAGCGGGGTGAATCTGGATGAACTCGAACGCGATTTACTCACGCAAGCCCTCACGCGCACACAACACAACAAAAGCCACGCCGCACGTTTATTGGGTATCAGCCGCGACGCACTGAACTACCGCCTCAAGAAATACGCGCTGGCTTAAATAGCCTAAAAGTTAAACTCGTTACAAAACTTGCCACACGAGGCGTTCAAAGCCAATGGCGACCACGGCAAAACAGCGTAAGCGGTGCGGTTCGCGGTATTTTTCCACCAATACTTGTTGGTAAGCGCGTAATTGCGCCAATGCGCCGTTTAATGCCGCTTGCACCACGGGTAATGATTGCAAAGTAGCGCGTTCGTGAGTGCGTAATGTTTCCGCTGTCATGCCAACATCGGCAAGCGATAGGTATTTGAACTCGAACACCATGTCTTTCAAAATAGCAAGGCGGCGCATATCGGGGCGAATAATCATTAATAAATCGGCGTAACGCCGTTGCAGGGCGGCTTCCGAATCCATGATGTAGTAAGTGTCATCAAACAGCAAACTCATGAACGCGGTTTTGATGGTGAGTTCATTACCCCAACGGTAATCGCGGTTATTGAAGGCTTTGAAATAACTGGTTTCTAGGTATTCCGCCAACGGTTGCAAATCAGCGGTTTGGTAAAACTGTTTGGCAAGCCCTTCCACGGCGCGGCGTTGCACTAAATCGGGCAAAGTTTGTTCGCGCAAAGTGTCCACATACAGCGCGTAAATCACACGATTCGGCACGTCCAAGCGCAATTCTTCCAACGCACCGCCTAAACCGCCAATGGTTAGCACCCCGAAAAAATACAGCAACGACACCATGTAACGCGCATCGTGTTGCAAGCGGTGCAACTGTTCCACGCCGAATTGATTTTCCAGATACGGTAGTAACAGCGGATTTTGTTCATCCAAAATCGCGCCGATCACGTTCGCCCCACCCGCTAATTGCGCAATGTAACGAATTCGCCCTGCATCCATCGCCAAATTGCCATCCAGTAATTGGCGTGGTGGTTGGCATTCGCGCTGATAATGACGCAGAAAATAAAAGGCTAAAGTCGGATTATACAATAAATCGCTGTTGGGGTCAGCACAGAAGCGGTAGCCATTGTAGAACTGCTTCAGGGTCGTCAGCACTGCCGCTTGCTGTTCGCGACCGTGCTCACAATGCTGCATGATGTCCGCAACCAAAGCGTTTAATTCGGCGTGCGTAATGCCGCATAAGTGATTGAAACGCGGCTCAAGGTAGACATTAGTGGCAACATTATAACCACTGGTCATATCACTAAGCACCAAAGGCGACACGCCCGTGATGAAGACTCGCGCAATTTGCCCTTCGGACGCACAGCCCTTAATCACTTTGAACAAGGTTTTGAAAATGCCTTCGCCTTCCAATAAGGCGTGGTAACGCTGCCGTTGCTGCGGGTCGTGTACCAGCACTTCATTAGCAAAATTGTCGTATTCATCAATCAATAAATAGACGCTGTAACCGCTGTTTTTTGCCGCACTCATCGCCGATTGCAATGAACCCAACGCATCATCCATGATCGCCACAGGGTATTGCAATAACGGCTGATAACGCTGGGTAAAGTCTTGAATCGCTTGATTAATGTGGGTAAACAAGCTGCGCTGAATGTCATCCACGCGACCTCTGGCGGACACTTTGGAAAAATCCCAGCGCAAAATCAGGTATTGATTGCGTTCGGGAGTTGGATTTTTCCCCACCGCCAAATCGCCAAACAGCCACGCGAAATCGGCGGCGGTATTCACATCGTAATAATTCGCCAGCATCGACAATAATAACGACTTCCCAAAGCGGCGCGGACGCAAGAACACCAACTGTTTCCCCGCCTCTTCCAACTCCGCAATCGCTGGCGTGCGGTCAAGGTACAAATACCCTTCGCGGCGTAAGGCGTGGAAGTCACTGATAGCGTAAGGAAATTTAATCATAGCAAGAACACTCGCTGTTAGATCGTCCGTGACGAAATATGGGAGATACTTACTCGCTACTGTGATCCGCAACGGGTAAGGTGAAGTAAAAGGTCGAGCCTTTGTCCAGTTCAGATTCCACCCACAGCGTACCGCCGTGCGCTTCGATCAGTGAACGGCATAATGACAACCCGATTCCCATGCCATTTTCGCCTTTGGTGGTAACAAAGGGATGGAAAATGCGTTGCATAAGATCAGGCTCGATTCCCGTACCATTATCGCTAATGGCAACCTGTACCAACCCTTCCATCAATTGCCGAATGCTAATGTGGATATAGCGTGGATAGGTCTGTTGGCGCATAGCATCCACCGCGTTTTGCATAATGTTCATCACAACTTGCTCGATCTGAATCGCATCCATGTAAAGCTCAGGAATGGCATAACCACACTGCACCTGTACATCCACCTTATGCTTGTGCAATACGTCTTTCATGAGAAATTCTGCATCGTGTACCAGTGCGGGTAACGAATGCAGGGCTTTATTCGGCTGTTGTTTACGCACAAATGCCCGCAAACGTCGGATAATCGCCGAAGCGCGTTTGGCTTGTTGCTGAATGCCATCTAACGGCGCAACCAAGCGTTCGCTTTCCTGACCTTGCTTGAGCATTCGCTGGCACGCACCTGCGTAATTAGCAATCGCGGCGAGGGGCTGATTGAGTTCATGCGCCAACCCCGATGCCAATTCCCCCATCGTATTCAAACGCTGGAAATGTGCTAAATCCGCTTGATGTTGACGAGCTTCTTCTTCTGCATGACGATACAGGGATTCTTGCCTGTCCATACGATTCGCCAAACGTACCACCACCATCATCCCCACCAAAATCATCGCTGATGCTGATAACGACGCAATTTGTGTATGGGTTAAATAGCGCGACGACAATAACAACGGCAACCAACCTGACAATACCGAAAAGGCGCAAATCAGAAACGTTAAAGAGCGTACAACGATTCCCCCCACAGTAGCACGCGCCATCACACTCAAAAAGCCGTGTTCCACTTTAGCCAGCACAATACCCCAACCCAACAGCATTAATGCCGTCGCTGTGAGAATCGACATCCCTGTACCACCTGAAAAGCGGTAAAACAGGTTTTCTTTATTGGCATAACCGAGAAACACCACCACCAAAGCCATGACGCTCAAAAACGCAGCCCATTGCGTAATGCGCACCAACCACGACCGATTAAAACCCAAGATAAACAGGCTAATGCAGGTTAATGCGAAGGCTGTCGCCATTTGTGGGGAATCTTGTAACAATACTTTGGCACGGGCTAACGGCTCTAATAAACTCACCACAGCGGCTGCTGGCAGTAATTGTGCGGAAGCGAGAATGGTTAAAATACTAAGGATCACTCCGCCTGCGGCTAAAGCCTGCCCTGCGTATTGACGTAATGGGGATAATGTCTCTGGCTGTAATAAATACAGTGACAATCCAGAGAAAATCAAAGCCAAAGCCGTATTCGGATTAATGGGGGGAATATCTGGCGATAAAGTCACCTGAATATTCAACCACCACGCGCACAACACCACAACCCCCACACCAACGACGCTAATCGCCGCAAGGCGAGACAGTTGATGCAGGTAGTGTAAATAAGGATTTTGATCAAGCATTCGCGGTTTACACCACCTTCACTTTTTTTAACGCCAGCGCATTCATGCAATAGCGCAAACCACTAGGGCGTGGCCCATCGGGGAATACATGCCCTAGGTGAGCATTACACACGTTACAGGTCGCTTCAATACGCGTCATGCCGTGCGAATGGTCAGCGTGGTAAGCAATGGCATTGTCTTGCACAGGTTGGGTAAATGAAGGCCACCCCGTTCCCGAATCGAACTTTTCTGTTGCATCAAACAACAAGCTGTCGCAACAAGCGCACACATACCGCCCCGATGTGAATAAAGCACACAAACTGGAACTGAACGGACGTTCTGTTCCCTGTTGACGGGTGACGTAATACACCTCGGCACTTAATTGCGCTCGCCATTGCTCATCGGTTTTTGTTACCACCTGTACAGGGGCGGGATTACCTTGGGTAGCAAAACGCAAAATATCTTCCCATTTCAGCATTTGGACACGTCCTCCTAACGAGATTATTGTGCTGCGCATTATCCCCCGAAATCGCAACACAACCTAGTGCCCCCCAATTTAACGCGCCTGTTCCCACCCCACCCCTTGTCGCTGGAATGATTGTTCATCCACGCTCACGAACTGCTGCCCCTGCCATGCCCAACGCTGCAATACCAAATGCGTTCTATCCCCTTGAATCACATTAAAACTGTTCGGCTGCCCCGGTAATAAACGGCTGGAAAACGTTGTCCCTGCATGAGAGATAATCATCCCTTGCACCAATTGCGCATACGTTTGATGCACATGCCCACCTAAAATAATGTCTACTCCCACCTGTTGAAACGCGCTTAATGCTGATTGTCCACCGTAGATCACACCGCGATGGCAATGTTCGCTCGGCAACCAAAACGGATGATGCGCCACCACTAGGCGCAAGGTTTGCGCTTCCACCGCCTGCACGGCTTCGCAAACATGGCTGATTTGCTGCGTGTGAATTGCCCCGCGTGACCAATCCCATGAAGCATTCATGCGCCGCGCACTGTTTACCCCCACCGCAATGAAATGCTCCCCTTGCATAATGGGGGATAATTCCTCACTGACATAATGCTGCCATTTACGCCACGGGTATAAAAAGCGTTCCCACAAACGCCATGCTGCCATGTCGTGATTCCCCGGGATAATCAAATACGGTACGGGCAATGCCTGTAAAAAGGTGCGTGCTGCACGGTATTCGGCGGTTTTGGCGCGTTGGGTTAAGTCGCCACTAATGACCACCAACTGTGGCTGTAATGTTTGCAATGCACGCAAAAACGCCTGTAACACCACGGGACGCTCGCGCCCGAAGTGCAAATCTGAAATATGAACAAGAAGCATCAGGAATTAGCCATTGGTTTTAGAACACACAAGCGATTCGGAATCAACCGATAGCGTAACGGCAATGCCATTTTGTGCAACTCCCCATCACACATCACACGCACATGACGTTTATGCTTAAAATCCACCACTAATTGATCCGTTTCAAACTGCAATAAATCAGGGTCTTTATGCCATGTTTTCCCCAATAGTCGCCACACTAAACGCGGCAATGACCACAATGACGTATCTTTGGTGACATAAACACCGAGTTTTCCATCACTCAAACCTTGGCGTACCGGAATAATACTGCTGTGCGGCGCAAGTGGATTATTGCTGATCGTGACTGAACGGGTATGCAAACTGTGACGCTGCCCATTCACCAATAGGTAAACTTTGCTGGACGGGTAAGTGAACACAAATTTCAACATATGCCATGCCAATAACGGCAAACGCACCCAAAATGGATACGGGCGTAACTGTTCACGGCGTTCGGTGAGTTTGGTTGACATGCCCAAATTGGAAATACACAAAAATGGCTGTCCGTTCACCTCAGCCATGTCGATCATACCCGCTTGTGCCGTCATGAGCTGGTGAATCGCCGTCGGCAAGTCCAGCGACATACCCAGATCGCGTGCTAACAGGTTCATTGTCCCCGCAGGCAAAACCCCTAATGGCATACCCAGACGCATTGCCAATTGCGCCACACTCAACACTGTGCCATCGCCGCCCGCCACCCAAACGGCATCAGGGGCGAAATCACTGATAGCAGCCTCCATGACTTTCCACGTTTGTGCTGCTACGGGGAAGAACTGCACATGACTATTGGGGTAAATCTGCAAAGTCGACTGCAATGCAGTTAAACAGGCATCATGCCCCTGTTCAATAAAAGTACCCGCTTTGGGGTTATAAATCAGGGCAATTTTTTGCACGCGCTACGCCTCACACTCAATGGGGGATTACACCCTATAGTGTGAACATTTCCCACCCAATAGAAAGAATCCCCTAGTGCTGCACTGTATTCACATCGCTTAGTGCTGCATACCCCCCATATTGCCGTGCATTTGCCCACCCATTGGCGGCGTAATAGATCGGAAGAGCGTC
>CAZTUZ010000107.1:0-9248 GCA_964617055.1 uncultured Thiothrix sp. | reverse complement strand
AGGAAGAACGTATGTCGAAATCGACCAATTCTTCCCATCCAGCAAACGCTGTTCCTGTTGCGGGTTCGTCAAAGACAAACTACCGCTGGATGTACGGTCGTGGGAATGCCCTGAATGCGGCACAACCCATGATCGTGACATCAATGCAGCAAACAACATACTAGCCGCCGGACTGGCGGTGTTAGCCTTTGGAGAGAATGTCAGTGGCGATAGCATTTCGGTGTTGTCGTCCTGTTCTCGATGAATTAGGAATCCCCTTCCTCGGTTACTGAGTGACACACTGAGCAAGTCGAAGTGCTTGTCGAAGTATTAGGGAGGGGAGGATGTCAATAGGGTGCTCCTCGCGTTCACTGGTAATGTCTTCTAAACATAGACCGACAGACAGGCGATAAGTTCGTAGCTCTATGCGACAAGTGGAATTTTGCAGCGGCTCTATTAACAAGAGCCGTGCGTTGGGAAGGAGAGCCTAGCGTCGTTTCAGGGATAAATTTTGTTCAATAAAAGGCTGGCATGTGATTTATTGTGCATTAGTTCTTCGTGGGCGATTTACTGAGTTTGCTCAATAAAGCTTGGTATGCCGTCATGGTCGAACTATTGGTAAATTGCGGCGCATTTTTCATGGCTTCTAAACGTTGTACGGTTAAACGTTTTAAATAATAACGTTGATAAGCAGGTAATTGTGCCAACATTTCTGGCTGAGCCATGAGTGTTGTGAGCGCGGTTTGTTGCTGGGTAAATTGTTGGAAGTGTGTGTCAGCCATTGTGTTTTTAAAGTCGTCAAGCTGTTGACGACGCAACACCGAAAGTAATTTATCAGCCGCATCTTTGCGCTGAAGGAGAGCTTGTAAGCCATTGAATGAGCTACGGATTTGTGCCATTCCTTGTTGAGGTTCATGCTGGATGGTAGCAAGGTGAGGGTATTCTAACCACAATTGAATCAGCTCTTGGGTTGGAATTTTATGAATAAGTTCGGTAGGTAATTGCGTTTGGTCGACAGAGGCAGTAGTGGTGGGAAACTCATATAAACGTGCGGGTAATGCCTTTTGGCTGCTCGTCGAAGTGAGCTGGCTTAATTGTGCAATTTGCAGCGGTTTATCAATAATCGGGTCTGCTATTGTGATGACGCACGACAACGCAATAGCAATGCCCGACAGCATTGTGACAACGGATTTGTTCATGTAAGAGCCCTGACATACGAGTGAACTAAGAAACGCTAATTATTGCGAATTTAATGAATGTATTCGAGTACATAAATCACACAAATTGGCATGAATCCAGTACATTTTTTGATCATATACCGGATTCATGAATGCAACATGAAAATGTGATTGTTTTTTTATCAAACAGGGCTGGAGGCGTTATTAAATCTGAATAGGTTTAACGCAACTAGCAGCTTGTGCGGCACGCGCTCGCGCTTCATCGGTATCTTTGCCGCGTGCCAACGCAACCCCCATACGACGACGCTCGAAGGATTCCGGTTTGCCGAATAATCGCACATCGGTTTCGGGGATTTGCAAGGCTTCTGCCACGCCATCAAACGCAATGCCCGTCGCTTCCATGCCGCCGTAAATCACCGCACTCGCACCCGTGGAATGCAGCGCGGTATTGACGGGTAAACCGAGAATCGCACGCGCGTGCAGTTCAAATTCGTTTTGGAATTGCGTTGCCATTGTTACCATGCCTGTATCGTGTGGGCGTGGGCTGACTTCCGAGAACCAAACGTCGTCACCTTTGACGAACAATTCCACGCCGAACAAGCCGCGTCCGCCTAAATCACCCGTGACTTTCGCAGCAATGTCTTGCGCTTTGGCTAAAGCAGCATCGCTCATCAGTTGTGCTTGCCAGCTTTCGACGTAATCGCCTTTGACTTGGCGGTGTCCAATCGGGGCGCAGAAATGCGTTTCGATCTCGCCGTTTGCGCCGTGTGCGCGTACCGTGAGTAAGGTGATTTCGTAATCGAAGTGGATGCATTCTTCGACAATCACGCGCCCGTGATTTACCCGCCCTGCCTCAATCGCGTATTGCCACGCGCTGTCAATGTCGTCCGCACTTTTGAGCATGGATTGCCCTTTGCCCGATGATGACATCACGGGTTTGACAAAACACGGGAAACCCAAATCCAAGGCTGCCGCTCGCATTTCGTCCAAACTGGAGGCGAAATGGTAACGCGAAGTCGGTACGCCCAAGGTTTCGGCGGCTAAACGGCGGATGCCTTCGCGGTTCATGGTCAATTGCGTGGCGCGTGCGGTGGGGATGACTTCCGCCAAGCCTGCGGCTTCAATCGCGGCGAGTTCGTCGGTGGCAATCGCTTCGATTTCCGGCACAATGAATTGCGGTTGTTCTTGCTCGACCAGCGCACGCAGGGCTTGCGGGTCTGCCATGTTAATCGCGTAAGCACGGTGCGCAACTTGATGCCCCGGCGCATTGGGGTAACGGTCTACCGCGATGACTTCCACGCCCAAACGTTGCAGGGCAATGATGACTTCTTTACCCAGTTCGCCGCTTCCTAGCAGCATAACGCGGGTGGCGGAGGGGGAAAGGGGCGTGCCAATGCGCATAACGACTCCAGTTCTAAGCAATCACAAAGCCGCGAGAATAGCACATTCGTGCGCAGACCTTGTGGGGAAGAACATGACCAACGGTGGGAACTTCTTAGTGCAGTATTTGCTCCAATCGAGCATATTATTTGGTTGAATCAACTCGCGAGGTATTTCCCATGAACAAAACGTTACTTGCCCCGTTATTGGCTGGCAGTTTATTAAGCGCGTGTGCTGCTACCCCTGCTCCAGTAGCGCAAGACAAACCCACGCTGATTCAGCAACAAGACATTCAACGCCTAGCGCAACAAGGGCAGGAAAGGGCGTTGAATGCGCGTGAACAACAGGCAGAAACGCCAAACGATACTAATCATCCACCCGTACCACCGCGTCCGACCGTGGCAGGCGGGATTCCCATTCCGCCGCAAGCGCATACCATTCATGACAAATTAAAACCATCGGTTAGCCCTGAAAATGCCAAGGCACTTACGCATGGGCAATAACGCCAAAACCCTTTGCCCTAGCGTCAATCATCATGCGGATGGCTCGGTATTATTCGGCGTAGTGGGGGGAACGGTGGCGCAGCCGGAAGTGGCGTATTTGGATAAAACCTACCCCATTACCGATGAACTTTTGCAAATGGCAGGGCAAGTTGATCCGACAGAAGTCTTCCGCTTTGCCGCGCCCTGTTTCCAGCAAACTTGTCATCACTTTGATGCAGGGCAATCCGCCTGCCAATTAGCAGCAAAAGTGGTGAAACTCACGCCTGTTGTGGTTAATAAACTCGCACCTTGCCCGATTCGCAGTGATTGCCGCTGGTGGCAACAAGAAGGCGTGGCAGGTTGCCAACGTTGTCCGCAAGTCGTGACCTTAAACTACGCTCCAACCGATGCTATGCGCCAAGCGGCAACACCCGAATAGCGCAATGCCCAGCAGCGGGTTAGAATCGCGCTATGCCGCTAAGTTAAGTTCGATGCAGTGGGCGTTCTGCTAATTGAAAAGGTGTCGTTTCGGGGAATAAAAACAATTCGCCCAACGATGGTTGTTCATTATAGTCCTTGATAGCTTGAGCCACGAATTGAGCGAGATTAACGGGGACTGCATTACCAATCATTTGTTCGAGATTTGTTTTTGTCCCCGTGAATTGAAACGAACGTGGAAAGGTTTGAATGTAACTGCGTTCTAATGTAGTAAGAGGGCGTACCTTACTCAAATCAATGTTTTGTGGGTCACAACTGTTGAGCTGGTAATTCGGTGGAATAGGACGATTAACACCGCGAATAGTTGGACTGGGTTCATCCAAGGTAAAAACACCTCGGCGATTGTAGTTACGCGGATGACGATAATAATAATCAAGCGATAATGTATCGCCAAAATATTGACGTAGCGTTAATGGCTTTTGGTTTAGCTTGCATTGTAAAATAGGCAATAATTGATTGTGTTGATCGTGTAAGTGACCAATCAAAAAGAATCGAGTGCGTGATTGTGGAACATTGCAATATGCCGCATCTAAAATTACAGAGGTCATACCATATTGGTGAGTCGTGAATTGCTCTATGATTTTTCTTAATAATGGGATTTTTTTAATTTGCTCAACATTTTCCATTACAAACCAGCGTGGTTTAATTGCACACACAATATTGGCAAAGTGTTGGGTTAAATCTGCTCGTCCTAATGTGGTGTCACGTTTGCCTGCACTGGAAAAATCTTGGCACGGTGGTCCACCGATAATCATGTCTGGTCGATAACGAGCAATAGTCTCGATTGCTATGTCCTCTTGTTTTAAATCGACATTAATAGCATCATGATTAAAATTTTTTCTATAAACAGTTAATGCAGCTTCCCAACTATCACATGCTGCTAATACTTCAAAACCCGCTTGCATAAAACCTAACGATAAACCACCACAACCAGCAAATAAGTCTACGCATTTCATGCTCATGCAAATAGCTCCGGTGAACTAAACACGATGGCATCAAAGCGTCGCTCTGGACTTAAGAGGTTTTGTCCACCACCAAGAATGATGTTTTTAATTTCACTTTTACCAATAATAGGCTGTGTAAGGCGTTGGCAAGCCATGTAACGGTTAGTAATGTTTCCAGAAACCGCAAAAGCCTTATCATTTTTGGTATTGTAAGATAAGCGATCAATGATTTCTGTATGATTGAATCGTCCTTGTTGGCAGTAATCCAGTAACATTTTATACAGCCAAATTAAGGTTCGTTGCTGTCTGGTTAAGTTGGCATTGGTATTTGCTTCCTTGCTACTAATATCTAAAATAAATTTCAGAAAAGCAATGTCACTCCAAATAAATACATCTAGGCAATATTCTGACAAAACGGGCGACTTGCCCTTCGTTTTCCAAATGGGTTGAATAAGGAAAGGGGTTTGTTTACCTGCTGAAAGTGATTCTACTAAACTTTGTAATGAGAATATTATTTGTCCGAGATGATTTTTTACCTCATTGGCATCATCCCACTGATGAATGAATAAAGGATGAAGTACCTGATTAAAGCAGTCATTGGCATTCTTTTTGTGTGCAAGACTACATGCAAGGTAAACAATCGTGTCAGGACGCACCACTAATTCACTACCGTATTCGCTTTCCATTCTGTCATGTGTGGTGTTATCAGGTAATGCCGTTAGTTTTATTTCAAAACCTGCTATGCAATTACCTGTTTTTCTATTTTGAATGACTAAATCAACGCGTGGCAATGAGCCAACCACCAAAGGTTGATAAGGTGTGTATGGTGTTTCAAACGAGAAATAAATATCGGGTGAATGAAGATCAATTCCAAAGGCTTCATTTATAGCCAGAACATCACAATAGATTTCTGAGCCATTACTGACTAAGTAATTTGCTTTTAACCCTTTATGGGCGAGATAACAACATAAAGCCGTTGGAAATGCTGAGTTAAACTGATTTTTACCCCAAGCATCAGCATGAGTAAAATCCCTATTGCTATTACTTAATCCGAAAAGTGAAGGTGTTGTATATTGATTGTTCAAACTGCGCTACCTGTGACCGTATAACGATGGTGAGGTGCGTAAGCATAACATACATTGCTTTGTCCGCTAACGGTGCGACTTAGTTACTTCAAGCACAAGCATAAATAGCGCAACGCCCAGCGGCGGGTTAGAATCGTGCTAGGCTTATCACATTTGCGTAGGAAATAACATGACATACCGCGTGACGATTCAACCCGCTGGACATCAATTCCCCGCTGAAACTAATGAAACCCTGCTGGATGCGGGGTTACGCAATGGCATTATGTTACCGTATGGTTGTCGGGGTGGTGTGTGTGGTTCTTGCGTGGCAATCGTGACCAGTGGTGAAGTGGTTTACCCTAACGGTGTGCCGCAAGGTTTGTTTACCCACGAGCAGGCGCAGGGCAAAACCTTTTTGTGCATGGCAGCGGCGGGGAGCGATGTGGTATTACACATGCCGCGTGTAGGGGTTGAGCCAGACATTATGAGTAAAGCTATGCCTGTGCGTGTCGAGTGCTTGCGCTTATTGGCCGATGATGTCATGGAAATGACGCTGAAATTGCCCGCGTCCGAGCATTTGCGTTTTCGTGCCGGACAATACCTCGACATTCTGCTGAAAAACGGTAAACGGCGAGCATTTTCGATTGCCAGTAAACCATCACAAGATCAATTACTGGAGCTGCACATTCGTCACGTTCCGAATGGCGAGTTCACGGGGCAAGTATTCAGTAGTATGAAAGCAAAATCGCTGTTACGCATTGAAGCCCCGTTGGGCGATTTTTACCTGCGTGACAGCGAACGCCCACTGATTCTCATGGGTGGCGGCACGGGTTTTGCGCCGTTGAAAAGCATGGTCGAACACTTGCTAGAAAGCAGTTTGGTTCGCCCTGTCTATTTGTACTGGGGCGCACGCGCGAAGGATGATTTGTACCTCGATGCCTTGGCGCGGGAATGGGCGGCGCAACAACCGTTGTTACATTACGTTCCGGTTTTGTCGGCAGCGCAACCGCAAGACGCATGGCAAGGACGCACGGGTTGGGTTCATGCGGCAGTGGCGGCGGATTTCCCCGATTTGTCCGGCTACGATGTGGCCCACCGCCGATGATTATCGCAGCGCGGCAAGCGTTTTTGGCGCAAGGTTTGCCGGAAGAACAGTTGTATGCCGATGCGTTTGAATACGGCGCGGATACCTTACAAGCCATGCAAGCGGACGGTGCAGCATGAACGACTTTGTTTTACACCCGCAATTGGCGCAAGACACGCATGTTGTTACCGATTTGCCGTTATGCCGCGTGTTATTAATGAATGAAAGCCGTTACCCGTGGTTGATTCTTGTGCCGCGTCGTGCGGGTGTGCGGGAAATCATCGAACTGAGTGCGGACGAACGCACGCAATTATGGGCGGAATCCGATCAAGTTAGCCGTGTGCTGATGGCATTATTCCAACCCGACAAACTCAACCTCGGCGCGTTGGGCAATCTCGTGCCGCAATTGCATTTGCACCACATTGCTCGCTACCAAAGTGATGCTGCGTGGCCAGCCCCCGTGTGGGGCAAATTCCCCCCGCAAGCATATGGCGAGGCGCAAGCTGTAGTACGGGTTCAATCGCTTCGTCACGCTCTGGCCAATGAATGAAGTCAGTACTATGTTTGTTGTTCCGCCCTGTCAATGGCTAAATTAAATGACTCTATTCCCCGTCTTCCACCACCGTTTCCACGATCTAGGGGCGCATTTTTACCACGAGTTCACGCCGCAAGGTTTGCAAAACCCGAAGCTGGAATGCGTTAGCAGCGCGGTCGCACAGCAATTAGGTCTGACTGATGAGGCTATTCACAGCGATGAATTTTTACAGGTATTCAGTGGCAATCAGTTATCCACGGGAATGCGTCCATTGGCGCAGGATTACGCAGGGCATCAGTTCGGTAAATTTAACCCATTTTTGGGCGATGGGCGTGCGGTATTATTGGGCGAATTACAAACCCCGCAGGGTATGGTCGATGTGTGTTTGAAGGGGATTGGGAGAACACCATTTGCGCGTTCCGCCGATGGTAAAGCGGGAATTGGTGAATGTTTGCACGAATTTCATATTACCGAGCAATTAGCGACGCTGGGTGTGCCAACATCGCGGTGTTTGTGCGTGATTTCTGGCAGCGAACAGGTGTACCGCAGTGGGTTTGAAGCGGGCGCGATGCTAACGCGCATTGCCCCGACGCACATTCGCTTTGGTACGTTTGAAAATTACTTTTTCCAGAAAAATACTGATGCATTACAAAAGCTTGCCGATCATGCTATTGCGTATTATTTCCCAGATTGTTTAGCAGCGACGGATAAATACGCGATGTTTTTTCACGAGGTTGTATTACGCACGGCGCGGCTGATTGCACATTGGCAGGCAGTGGGTTTTGTACACGGGGTGATGAATACCGATAATCAATCAATACTAGGAATAACCCTAGATGTTGGGGCAAGTACATTCACTGCTGAACGTGATGAAAGTTTTGTGGCGCACAGTGGGGACGAACATAAACGCTATGCGTTTGGGCAACAACCTGTGGTGGGATTATGGAATTGCAATGTATTGGCGCGAGCATTGTCACCATTGATCAGTGCCCAAGCATTGCGTGACGGATTGTTATTATATGAACCAGAATATTTACGGCATTATGCGAACCTGACAGCGTGATAATCTCGCACCCATCCGCCCACACCATGAAGACAAGCTCCACGGTGGAAGGTAAGCATCTGCTTCCTAGCCGTTTGACCTACAGGGGAGAGGCGGCTAGTGCTAACGGCGAACAACCAATTCCGACAGGCGTTCGCGGACTAACTCACTACCTGATGTGCTGTGGCAGAGTTTGTCCATGAGCATGGTTGGGTCTTGGCAGGAATCTAACGCTTGCCCCATGACAGCATCAATGCAATGTCGCCATTCTTCCAGTTCTGGCGAAGCCGAATGGGGTAAGAATGAGCCACGGTACAAGGAGAATGCTTCATTGGTCTGTTGTTGACGCAAAGCCTGCCAGACTTGAATGAAGTCTGCCCACACGGGCATTTGCAAGCGGTACGGACGCGAACCAATCTGCCCATCCAGCAAACGGCGTAAGTGTGACAGTTCTGCTTTCAATGTGGTGGTGGAAACGGGTAAATCACCGTACAGTGCCGCATGAAAACCCTCTAGGGTCAACCCTTGGGGATTCAACGCCAACAAGCACAGAATTTCCACTTGGCGCATGGGTAAATTCAACGGTTTGCCACGGAATAAAATACGCGGTTGCCCCAATGCATGGATTTCCAGCTCAGCGCGTGGCAAATGTTGTGGCAAACAACGTGCAATGGAACGCGCTAGTTCTGTTACGGCTGCTTGACCTAACGGGGTGTGACGGTTCCATGTCGTGGATAAGTCGAGACTGCCGACCACTTCGCCCGATTGTGGGTGAATGATGGGCGCGGCATAACAAACCCAGTCATGAATAAATGGTAAATAGTGTTCGCACGAAAACACGGTGACAGAACGGCGTAGCTTCAGTGACAAACCCACTGCATTTGTGCCTACGGAATGTTCATCCCAGCGTCCGCCTGTCGTGAAATTCACGTTTTCAGCGCGTTTACGCATGTGATTGCTGGCAAATGTCCACAGCAAACGTCCTTGCGGGTCTGCAATGGCTACCACTAACGAACCTTCCTTCGCCAATTACATCATTTGCTCTTGCTCACGCTGTGCGGC
>CAZTUZ010000106.1:0-9415 GCA_964617055.1 uncultured Thiothrix sp. | reverse complement strand
CACTGCTGCCAAACCAGTGGCATAAGTTTCAAGGAGTAAGATGCTAGGATTTACCATAAGAATAATCTCGGCTTTTGTCTCAGAAAAACAACACTTACCGTAGACAGAAGTGTTTTATGTGTACTACGCTTCGTAGAAATAAATTGCGACAGGTTAAGTTTATGTTACGCATCCTGCTAATTTTGTTTGGTTGCCTAACCGCCACGGCACAAGTATGCGCTTTACCCGTATTTCCCCAAGCAGAAGGTTTTGGCATTGAAACCACTGGAGGACGTGGCGGCGTTGTTTGTAAAGTAACCAACCTGGACGATAGTGGTAAGGGCAGCTTACGCGATTGTGTCGAGATGGATCAACCGCGCATCGTCGTGTTTACCACGGGTGGCACGATCAAGCTCAAAACCAACCTCACCGTTAGTCACCCGTTTATTTCTATCTTCGGTCAAACCGCATCCGGCGATGGGATCATGATCACGGGTGAAGCAAGCATCGAACGCGAGCCATTCACTATCGCCACACACGATGTTGTGATTCAACATGTACGATTTCGCGCGGGTGCTGCTGATACCTCAAACTGTTGCCGTGACGCATTGAGCATCAAAGGTGCAGAAGGTAAAAGCGATGGCAAACAAACCTATAACATTGTCTTGGATCATTGCTCTTTCTCATGGGGTACCAATACCATTGTTTCCACTTGGTTCGATGCACACAATATCACCATCAGCCATAGTATTATCGGCCCTAGCTTGTACAATGGCTCTGACAGCGAAGGCCCAACCAGCCAAGGTGTATTGCTTGGCACAGTTGGGGCACATTCCATTAGTTTTCACCATAATTTGTTAGTTCATAGCCAAGCTTACAATCCTCGTATTCAAACCAGTGGCGGCGTGGTCGACATTGTTAATAATGTCATCTACAACTGGGGGGTCAATGCCACCGAAATTGCCAGCGATAGTGGCGATATGCAAGTTAATTTAGTTCAAAACTTATACATCATGGGCGCAAATTCTGCACAAGGAGTAGAAGAAATTATCGCTCGCAACCATGAAAAAACACGCCTGTACCTAGAAGAAAATCTAAGCATTCGTGAAACTGGACAACCCGAACCGTTGCCTGTCAGCCTCAATTTCACAGGCTGGGCAAACGATAGTGAGTGGGAGCAATCCGAACGCTTTCCAGCCCCCGACATTTCCACATTCAAAGCTCAAGTCTTGGCTAATAAAGTCCTCAACAACGTGGGCGCAACCTTGCCCAAGCAAGACCACATCGACAACGCAGCGATTAAAGATGTCAAAGAACACACTGGATTCATTCCACACTGTGTCGCAGCAAATGACAAAACATGGATCATGAGTTGCGAAAAAAATGCAGGCGGCTGGCCAAACTACAGCCAAGGAATGCCCCATCCTGATCGCGATAACGATGGCATTCCCGATACTTGGGAAGCCGCCAATGGCATGAATCCAGACAAAGCGGATTCCACCAAAGATTATAACGCTAACGGCTACATGAATATCGAAGAGTGGGTTTTCAGTTTAACGCCAACGAACGACCCTGTCCCCATTACCAAAACAGCCGCTAATAAACACAAATCCTAACGCCCTTAACGTGCGGCAATGTCATAAAGTCAGCAGCCTGACAAACATTGCCGCCATTCTTAAGTTTGGTTTGCCCACTTAATCACACGATTATTGTGGCGTGTGTACTCAATCTGTCCGGTTATCGCCACAAATTGCCCGAATGACTCCAGCAAGAATCCCAGTTGCAAAGATGAATGGTATTCTCGGTAGCATTACAGTTCTGGAGCTGCTTGCCGCATCCATTAATTCATTTTCGCGTAGAAAAGGTCTTGACCAATATGGCATCCATTATGTGGCTCTGATTGGTTTTAAATCACCATTAACAAACATTCAGTCATTAGGTTTTATTTAATGAAGGCATCTAAAACCCGCCAGCGCATTGTGCACATTATTACTTGCCTCGCAACTGGCGGAACAAGCATGATGCTATACAAATTATTAACCCATGCGGATGCCGATCAATTTGAGCACATTGTGATTTCGCTCGACAGTACAACAGGTATAGGCGAGCAATTGCTTGCAAAAGGTTTTTCTGTTCATTATCTGAATATGAAGCGTAGTTTAGGTTCGAGCTGGCACATTCTTCGCTTGGCGAATCTATTACGCCAACTAAAACCCGATATTATTAATGGCTGGCATTATCATGGCAATCTCGCGGCCACATTAGCCAACCGTTTATTGGGAGATCGTTACCCACTGCTATGGAATATTCAACGCGGCATGTACGATCTCGAACAAGAGTCTTTTACCACGCGCCAAATGATCCAATGGTGCGCACGCTTATCTAAAAAGCCTAGTTACATTACTTACAATGCTTATGCTAGTGCACAACAACACGAGGCAATTGGTTATATGACAGCAAAAACCCAAATGATTCCGAACGGTTTTGATACACAACAATTCTATCCTAATCAGCAAAGTCGTGAACACCTTCGCCAACAATTGGGCATTCCACAACATGCAGTCGTCATTGGCATGGTTGCGCGTTATCACCCAGTTAAAAACCATGAATTATTCCTAGCCGCTGCTCGTTTTATTCACCAACATTTTCCAAATGTGCATTTCATTCTAGCAGGTCAACAGGTTACTAGTGAAAACCCCGAATTAACAACACAATGCCTCAAGTATGGGTTAGATTCTCGCTTGCACTTACTAGGTGAATATAAAGATATTCCCTCACTCTTAAACACCTTCGACATCTTTTCATTAACGGCCAGCGCGGGTGCATTACCTTCAATTATTGGTGAGGCAATGGCTTGTGGCATTCCCTGTATTAGCACAGACGTAGGCGACATTGCCCGTTTGATTGGTAATACAGGACAAGTTATTAAAAACCCGACCCCCTCACAATTGGCTTTTGCATGGCTAGAATGGATGGATGCAGGCAATATCTGGCGCACGGAATTAGGACAACGTGCCGCAGAACGTATCCAACAACATTACAACATTCACCATACCAGTGCGCAGTACCAAGATATTTACAAGGAGTTAGTAAATGTGCGGACTAACGGGATTTTACACCCCTGCGAATCGGCGAACGCCAACGAATATGCTGGACAATCTGCGCCAAATGACGAACAGCCTGACTCACCGAGGGCCGAATGATAGTGGCTATTGGTTAGACAGCGATGTCGGGATTGCATTAGGACACCGTCGCCTTGCCATTCTCGACCTATCTGCCGAAGGCCATCAACCAATGGCCTCCAGCGACCAACGCTATTACCTTGTGCTTGATGGTAAAATCTATAATCATCTCGCCTTACGCCGCCAACTGATGAAGGCTGGCTATACTTCATGGCGAGGCACATCGGATACAGAAACGCTCCTAGGTGCTATCATGCAATGGGGGATTCGTCGCGCCCTTCAAGCCTGTATCGGCATGTTTGCTCTAGTCATCTGGGACAAATACACACACCGCCTCACCCTTGCACGAGATCGCATGGGTGAAAAACCCCTCTACTATGGCTGGGTTGGTAAACACTTTTTGTTTGGTTCAGAACTGAAAGCCCTACGCGCCCATTCTGATTGGACAGCCGAAATCAATCGCGAAGCCGTTGCTAACCAATTACGTTTGGGCTATATCCCAGCCCCGCAAACCATTTATCGCAACATCCACAAAATCGCAGCAGGACACATGCTGCAAATCACGCCGCAACACCGTCCAAGCAATGAACCACGTTTAGAAGCCTATTGGTCATTAAGCGAGCAGGTTGCCACTGCAACTGAACACATAATGCACACGGATGCTCAATACGTTCATACGCTGGAGGCCTTATTACGCCACTCAGTACGCCAACAAATGCAAACTGATGTACCCATTGGTGCGCTGTTATCAGGTGGCGTGGACTCCGCTCTGATTGTGGCCTTAATGCAAAGCCAAGCAAACCAACCCGTCAAAACCTTTACCATCGGTTACGAAAACAAAACCTTTAGCGAAGCTCCTTATGCACGAGCAATTGCCAAACATTTAGGAACAGAACACATTGAATTTATTGCCACCTCACAAGACATCGTTGACATTATTCCACAACTCCCCCAACTATTTGACGAGCCTTTTTCGGATATAGCCCAAATCCCCAATATTCTCACCGCACAACTTGCCAAAACGCGCATTACTGTTGGTCTATGCGGCGATGGTGCAGATGAATTATTTGGAGGGTACAAACGTTACGCCTATATCCAACAGGCTTGGAAACACTTACACCACCTTCCTCATTTTATGCGTGGTGGCTTAGCAGGGACATTAAACCATTGGAATTTGCCGCCATGGGATAAATTGATTCAGCCTTTTTCTGGACTAATTCCACAACGTCTACGCATCGCTGACCCCAAAGAGAAATTACGCAAAATTGCGGAACTGCTTGCTGCAAAGACCCCCGATGACGTTTACAGCCGTCTTCTACCACATTGGCCACACCCTGAAGACTTAGTGCTTGGCGTACAATGCGCCCCTTCTGCGATTCCCAGCCATTTACCAAACGGCTTAAACATCGCCGAACGCATGATGCTTTTGGACAACGTTACTTACATTCCGGGTAACATGCTAACCCGCTTGGATCGCACTTCAATGAGTATCGGTTTAGAAATGCGCACGCCTTTTCTGGATCAACGCATTGTTGAAATGGCATGGCGACTACCATTGCACTTAAAAATCCAACAAAGACAAAGCAAATGGATTCTGCGCCAAATCCTGCAACACTATGTTCCACCACACTTAAGTGCACGCCCCAAACAACACTGGGGTTTGCCATTAGCGGGCTGGTTACGCACCAGTCTGCGTGAATGGGCACACTATCTACTCAACCCGACACGCTTACAACAACAAGGTCTGCTTGACCCTGAACCAATCCAACAAAAATGGCGTGAACACTTAACAAGCACACACAACTGGCAGGATTGCTTATGGGATGTCCTGATGTTTCAGGCATGGTACGAACAGCAACACACAAGCGTGCGACACGCCATAGCGGCCTAACATACCCCTATGGCAGTCCCTAGGCATGACGAGGTAGAACACCTCAATATAACAGTTGACACCGTTCATCCATTATTAGCTTCACTTAAATCTACTACTACTCGCTTTACAATCAATAAAATGTTTATATTTTTCCTCAGGGTTATATTCCGTAAAAACCTTTACCATTACTTAACAAAGAATGATTAACTGAGTAAAAACTCATAAAATCATCAGGAGGAAAAATGACAGGCGGTACATTTGCTATTTCTTTGGATTTCGCATTACACTGGAAGTCGCATCACCGAGCGACGCTAAGTGCCGCCCATAAGAAACGCATTGAAGAGACCTACAACGTTATTCCCGCGCTTTTGAACACTTTCCGAGATAATGTTTTACATGTCACTTGGAATACTGTTGGTTTTATCTTTTGCAGAAATACCGCTGAGTTACGCTATTACTTTCCCAAAGTTTTACCACAATATCGTGACCGCCGCTTGAACCCCTACTTGTACCTGCCAAACACTGATCGCAATCCATCATTAGCTCGCTACTATTACGCACCACAACTGATTGAACAAATCCAACACTGCCCTAATCAAGAGATTGCATCGTTATCATTATCGCATTACAACACTGCTGTAAAAGGAGCAAGCCTAGACAGCTTTCTAGCCGATTTGATGGCAGCTAAACAAATTGCACAACGCTTTAATATTGACTTAAAAAGTTATGCATTTCCCAATCAACGCCACCCTATTCAATACGTTGAACAATTGGCGGCACTAGGGATTCAATGTTTTCGTGGCCACACGAGTTGCATGACAAATACGACCACTGCCAAACAAGGTTTGCTTTCTCCGTTGAAACGTGGTCTGTATTTTTTAGATTCTGCTTATAATATCGCGGGTCATCACACCTGCCAGCCTATTATTATGCGAGATGGCGAATACCCGATTATTAACATTCCCGCCAGTCGTTTTTTTGAACCATATTGCACCTCCGTAAAACTGAATAGATCGCGTCTTCAACGCATTATGCAAAGTATGACCCATGCCGCCCAACACAACCGCGTTTTCCATTTATGGTGGCATCCAGAAGATTTCAGTAGCAATTTAAGTGAAAACTTAAATCGTTTAGAAATGATTATCGAGCATCACTATACCCTGAAAGTGCAATACGGCATGGTGAATCACACTATGCAGGAAATAGCACAAGCCTACCCTATTCCCTGCGTTCATGCTATTCATCACCAGAATCATTTAGAAACGCTGGAGACTAAAAGTCATCTGCAAAAAAGTTTTCATCAAACATTTCAATAAAACGTTTTGCCTGTGGCGTAAAAAACTTACCACGACGTACAATTAATCCATAGGTACGCGCAGGAAAGTAATCATTTAATGGTTTTGCTACAATACGCTCATGTCCTGTTAAACAGACTTCTGTCACAATCGAAATACCAAGACCCGACTCAACGTATTTCTTTACAATTTCCCAACCGCCTGCTTCCATCGCTACGGAATATAAAACTTCGTGCTGTCGAAATACCGTATCAACCATGCGCCAAGTACTCATATTGCGTGGTGGTAAAATCAAACCATACGGACTAATATCACGCAGCGTTACTTGACCAACATTCGATAAAGGGTGATTTTCTGGCGTAATAAGAATGGAATCAAAAGACGCAAAAGGGCGATAAATAATAGTATCAGGAATGTGTAATAACGGCCCTACCGCTAAATCCACTTGATCTTCTAACAACATTTTCATGCCGCTTTGCCCTGCAACATTGTGCAAGTTAATCCGAATACCCGGATAAGCTTCATTAAAACGCTTGATATATTGCGGCAATACATACAGGGCTGTGGATTGCCCTGCTGCAATATTCAATTCCCCTTTTTCCATTTTACCCAAGTTAGCGGCGAAAGTTTCTTTTAGGGAATCGATTCCGGCAGCAATCGGCTGCACCAGTTGATAAAGAATCTTGCCTTCAGGGGTCAAACGCACACTAGGCCCGCGTCGCTCCAGCAGTTTCTCACCCATTTCCCGCTCAAGTGCCTGAATTTGCAGGGAGACAGTTGGTTGACTAATGTGTAATTGTTCTGCCGCATGAGTGATATTTTCTTTTTGCGCAACCACGCAAAAGGTACGCAACAGCTTATAGCGCGTTTGCTTGTAGTAGTGCATTGCCACGTTTTTGTCCTCCGTATTATGTCATTATTGTGCAATACAATAGTAATAATTGAAACAATTGATTTTTTTATATTCGGCTTTTTCGGTATCTTACGCGCCAGTTAAACATCTAGGATGAATCACAACTTAGGTGTTTACCTCATGCTAACTGTGGTGCTTGCGGCGTTTCTTAGAGGACGCCGCTCTTTTATTCCCGCCGCCCCTAATTTTGTGAAAACACAAGCCCTAAACCATTCAATAAACGAACCTGACCACACCCAGTTCATCATTAGAGTACGAACTTAACATTTTCCATTTTCGATTCAGGAGCATTTGACGATGGCAGATTACATTCTTTGGTTTAATCAGTTGGGGATGCACGATGTTGGCATCGTCGGCGGAAAGAACGCTTCACTCGGCGAAATGATCAGCAACCTCGCGAACGTTGGTGTTAGCGTACCTAATGGATTTGCCACAACGACTCATGCTTATCAAGACTTTATTCACGCAGATGGCTTGTCGAATCGTATCAATGCGTTATTGAATACCCTAGATGTTAATGACATTCATGCATTGACCAACGCGGGCAAAACCATTCGCGGCTGGTTGATGGATGCACCCTTGCCAGAAGCGTTATTGCAAGCTGTCACCGATGCTTACCAAGTATTAGCTGAAGGTGCTGGCGATACAGCCTCCTTCGCAGTGCGTTCTTCTGCAACGGCGGAAGATTTACCCGATGCATCCTTCGCGGGTCAGCAAGAAACCTTCTTGAACGTGCGCGGTTTGGATAATGTCATCGCCGCAATCAAAGAAGTGTTTGCTTCCTTATACAATGACCGTGCGATTGCTTACCGTGTGCATCAAAATTTCGAGCACGACAAAGTGTTCTTGTCGGCTGGCGTGCAAAAAATGGTACGCAGCGACATCGGCGCAAGTGGCGTTATGTTTACGCTCGATACCGAATCCGGCTTCCGTGATGCGGTCTTTGTCACGGGCGCGTATGGTTTAGGCGAAACCGTAGTACAAGGCGCGGTCAACCCTGACGAATTTTACGTTTACAAACCCAACGTGGAAGCAGACCGCCCGGCGATTTTGTCCCGCCGTTTAGGGGCAAAAGCAATTGAAATGGTGTACGCCGCTACCGCTGGCGACGCGCATAACAAAGCGACGTTGACTCGTGAAGTCGACATCGAACGCCGCCAACGTTTCTGTTTAAGCGATGCGCAAGTCGAATCCTTAGCCAAACAAGCCCTGATTATCGAAAAACATTACGGTCGTCCAATGGACATCGAATGGGCATTAGACGGCGGTGACGGCAAGCTGTACATCGTCCAAGCTCGTCCTGAAACCGTGGAAAGCCGCGCTTCTGCCACCATTATTGAACGTTACCAACTCAAAGCCAAAGGCGCGGTGTTAGCCGAAGGTCGGGCGATTGGGCAAAAAATCGGGCAAGGTCGGGCGCGTTTGGTCATGAGCATTGACCAAATGCACGACGTGCAAGAAGGCGATGTGTTAGTCACCGACATGACCGACCCAGACTGGGAACCGATCATGAAACGCGCTTCAGCTATCGTGACCAACCGTGGCGGACGCACTTGCCACGCGGCAATCATTGCGCGGGAAATGGGTATCCCAGCAGTGGTGGGCTGTGGTGATGCAACACAACGCATTAAAGACGGCGATGAAGTCACCGTTTCTTGCGCCGAAGGTGACACGGGCTTCATTTACAGCGGCATCCTGCCGTTTGAATGCCGCAAAGCTGACACGGGCAACCTGCCAGAATTGTCGGTGAAAATCATGATGAACGTTGGGAATCCATCACGCGCATTCGCTTTCTCACGCTTACCAAATGCGGGGATTGGCTTGGCACGTTTGGAATTTATTATCAACAACACCATCGGCATTCACCCGAAAGCATTGTTGGAATTTGATAAACTACCCAGCGATTTACAAGCGCAAATCGGCAAAAAAATCGCAGGTTACGCTTCACCTGTCGACTTCTATGTGGAAAAACTGGTCGAAGGCATTGCGACTTTAGCGGCAGCTTACGCGCCACACAAAGTCATTGTGCGCATGTCCGACTTCAAATCCAACGAATACGCCAACCTGTTAGCGGGTGATCGTTACGAACCGCACGAAGAAAACCCGATGATCGGTTATCGCGGCGTGTCACGCTACTTATCGGCATCGTTCCGCGACTGCTTTGAATTGGAAT
>CAZTUZ010000105.1:0-9486 GCA_964617055.1 uncultured Thiothrix sp. | reverse complement strand
TACACAGGCGAAGACACTCTTTCCCTACACGACGCTCTTCCGATCTGACACGATGTGTATCGCCCACATTGTCGGGGCTGTTCTGCTTGCGTTTCGACACGCATTCCCGTGCGAGACTTTAAGCCGGATCGTTCGCAACGTCGCACATTTAAACGCAATTTGGACTTGCAAGTGGTGTTAAACCACGACGGCTTTAAACCCGAATATGATAGCCTTTACCGTCGTTACATTCGCCAACGCCATTTAGGGGGCGGTATGGACACGGATAGTACCGAAACATTTGCTAGTTTCTTACTAACACCGTGGTGCAATACGGTATTGGTGGAGTTTCGTGATAATCAACGGCTCTTGGTGGTTGCGGCGGTGGATGTATTGAAAAATGGTATTTCCTCAGTCTACACCTTTTTTGACCCTGATGTAGCGGTGGAACGGGGGCTAGGGACATTCGCGGTATTATGGCAAATCGAATACGCTCGCGCTTTGGGATTGCCGTATGTGTACCCAGGCTATTGGATCGAAGAAGCGCGGAAAATGCGTTACAAAACCCGTTTTCAACCAATAGAGGGCTTGAAAGACGGCGTGTGGCAGTATCTACCTGCTTTAGCCGATGTTCTAGAGTGAGCCTACCGTCAATACCTGACAACAGGCTCATATTGCAGAAGCTTAAGCGTTATGGGGTTGTTCCGCCAATGCCACTTCACGCACCATGTTTACCAAATCAATGAGTGATTGTGCATGCATTTTCTCCATCATGTGACTGCGATGAAACTCGACAGTTTTTACACTCACTCCTAATTTTTCCGCAATTTCCTTGTTGGAGTGGTTGTCGATAACCAAATCCATGACTTCACGTTCACGTTCGGTCAGGTTGGCAATACGCGCTTGCAACATGGCTAAGCGAATGCGAGCGGGTTGATTTTCACGATCTCGACCGAGAGCTTCTTGCACATAATCCAATAGCACTTGATCATCGAACGGTTTTTCAAGGAAGTACATCGCGCCTGCTCGCATTGCGCGTACCGCCATTGGAATATCACCGTGTCCGGTAATAAAAATAATCGGTAGCGAGTGTTTTTGTGTGTTCAAACACTGCTGCAATTGTAGACCGCTCATGCCGGACATGCGCACGTCTAATAATAAACAACCTACCATATACATGGTGTAATGGCGTAAAAAAGCTTCAGCCGATTCAAATGTTACCACTTTCATTTGTGCTGATTCTAAAAGCCAGCGTAAAGAGTCGCGTACAGCGGGGTCATCATCCACAATAAATACAGTCGGTTGATAATTCATACAAGGTTTCCCTGTGAGGACTGAAAAATCACATGGCGTAAAGCAATGTAATGTATAAAACGAATACAGCGAATACCTAACTCGGTAGTTCAGTTTATTTAATGGCTGGGATTATTTTACACGGTGTATAGACGCAAAAGAATAAAGAGCCAGCAATACTGGCTCTTCTAAATTTAGGCTTTTCTAGCTTATAGGTGTTTAGGTTTTCGTTTTGGGCTTCTACGTTGTCACAACGTTGATATTCGTCTTGTGCTTGTGTTTCCTCCTAGCAGTCCTGCGTCTCTCGCGCCTCTCCGCCACAAGCACAGGCGCATTATAGGGAAAGCCGCAGTGCAGCATAAAGACTGATAGTTTAGGGTTTTCCCTAGTTTCGCTATGAGAGGTTAAAACGGAATATCGTCGTCGAAGTCTTCAAAACCACCACTTGAGCTTGGTGCAGGCTTATTTTGATTACTTGGCGTGTTATTGCTATAGCCACCGCTGTAGTTATTACCACTTTGGTTATTGCCTCCGCTATGGTTATTACCGCTTTGGTTACTGCCACTGCTACGCATGGGTGCGCCGTCATCGTAATGACCAGCATTCATGCCACCGCCAGAACGTCCACCTAGCATTTGCATGTCATTGGCAATGATTTCGGTGGTGTAGCGGTCTTGACCATCTTGACCTTGCCATTTGCGCGTGCGTAAGCTGCCTTCAATGTAGACTTGCTGACCTTTACGCAAATATTCGCCCGCAATTTCGGCTAATTTATTGAAGAAAACCACGCGATGCCATTCGGTGACTTCTTTCTTCTCACCCGTATTTTTGTCTTTATACGAATCATTGGTGGCGATAGTGATGTTGGTAATTGCACCACCACTGGGCATGTACTTTACTTCAGGGTCTTTCCCTAGTGTGCCAACGAGAATGACTTTATTAATTCCGCGTGCCATTGCTTAATCCTTACTTACTCTACTTTAATCAACTAATTACAACTAGAACGGCTAGGTTAGTCTATTTTACGCTGCTGGCGCGGCGAATGCACGGAGCGCGTTTTCATCCAGACTATGTTTGTCAACTTTCAGATAAGCGACACCTTCTTCCACGACCACCGCGACTTCTTTGACCCCTGTAACGGCGCGTAATTCGGTCAGTAAGCGTTCTTTATCTGTGAACAATAATGGGTCGAGACGCAGTACGCGGCTGGTATAGAACGTTGGTTGCGGCAATTGCAGTGCTAAAATCAGCCATAAACCCACTACCAATGCGCTAAACAGGAATACGCCTTGCGTCCCAAAATGGTGGTGAATCAAACCGCCGAGTGAGCCACCTGCAAAAATGCCTAAGAATTGTGAACTGCTGAAAATCCCCATTGCTGTGCCTTTGGTGCTGACATCCGAGTATTTCGCTACCAAGGATGGTTGTACCGCTTCCAAGAAGTTAAAGCCAATGAAGAACAGGAAAAACGCTGCCAGCAACAAACCAATGTGGGTGTAACCCAATGCCATAACCAGTTCCGCAATGATTAATGCCACTGTACTGCCTAATAACAAACTACGGATTTTGTGTTGCTTTTCCGCAATAATAATCAGCGGGATTGATAAGATGAACGAGCCTGCAAAGACGGGTAAATACACTTTCCAATGTTCGATGCGCGGTAAGCCTAAATCGTGCTCGAAAATCGGCGGCAATACGAGGAAGTTCGCTGTCATGACCAAGTGTAAAATGAATACCCCCGCATTCATGCGTAATAACGCGACGTTTTTCAGGGCAGTACTTAAATAACCTTTGATAATACCCGCGTCGCGGTGTTGCGTGCTGTGGACAGGAGTTGGTACAGCAAATATCACTAAGGCAATGCCCGCGAATGCCAGCATCATGGTTGTCCAGAAAATCCCTGGTACACCCCAACCGTGGAAACCACTGATAATCGGTCCTAGAATCATGCCGCCCATGAATGACATGCCAATGGTTAAACCAATCACTGCCATAATGCGGGTACGGTTTTCTTCGCGGGTCAAATCCGCTGCTAATGCCATCGTTGGTCCTGCCACCGCGCCTAAACCTTGGATTGCTCGCCCAAGCACAATAAGCCACAAAGAATGCGCCATTGCCGCTATCGCGCTACCCAAAGCAAACACCATCAAACCACCAATAATCACGGGTTTGCGCCCGACTTTATCCGACATGACCCCCAGTGGAATTTGGAAAATAGCTTGGGTTAAACCGTAAATCCCAATCGCCAGCCCCACCATTGCGGGTGTGTAACCTGGCAAGCTTTCCGCGTATAACGCGAAAACGGGCAGAATCATAAATAAACCTAACATGCGCACCGCATAGACCGCTGCTAACGATGCGGTAACGCGCCATTCCAAACTATTCATGGTGATACAAGCTCTACTGTTGGAGGTTTTCGGAGGTGAACATATAGTAGCGATTTTTCCTAAGACTGCTACTTCCCTTACAGTTTTTTAACCTTGAATTTACGCCCTTTGATTTTGCCATTCAGCAAGCAGGATAAGGCTTGGTTCGCGCTCTGGCGTTCCACCGCAACGTAAGCGGCGTAATCCAGCACGTCGATTTTACCGACGGCTTTGCCATCAATGCCGCCCGTACCCGTGAGTGCGCCGAGAATGTCACCTGCCCGCACTTTTTCTTTGCGTCCGGCAGCAATGCACAGTGTGACATTCGGGGCAGGGCGTGGCGTGAGTGTTGAACCATTGATAGCGGAAATGACTTCAAAATCAAGTTCGGTTTGTTGTGCAATGCCAATGTCGGCGAGTTTGTGGCGTTCGGCATCGGTGAGTAGATTCAGGGCGTAACCTTCTTTACCAGCGCGTCCGGTACGCCCAATGCGGTGAATGTAAATGTCGGGGGCGTGCGGCAATTCGTAGTTAATCACGCAGGGTAGGTCTTCAATATCCAAACCGCGTGCTGCAACATCGGTCGCCACCAAAAAGTTGAAGCTGTGATGTTTGAATTGCACGAATACTTCGTCACGGTCGCGTTGTTCCATTTCACCGTGCAGGGCTTTAACGCTAAAACCCAGTTGCAGTAAATGTTCGGTAATGTCGCGCACGCCGACTTTCATGTTGCAGAAAATCACCGCCGCACGCGGTTTGAAATGTGCTAAGAGGGTTTCTAAAGCAGCAAGACGCTGGCTTTTCTCACACAGGAAACTGTGTTGGGCAATGACGTGGGTTTGATGCACGGATTCGGCTTTGACTTGTACCGGATTGCGCTGGAATTGCGCACTTAACGCTTTAATATCATCGGGGTAAGTCGCTGAAAATAATAACGTTTGGTGGAATTTTGGCGTTTGGCGAATAATGGTTTCCATGTCATCCAAGAAACCCATTTCTAACATGCGGTCAGCTTCGTCCAGCACAAGCGTGTGAATCCCCGATAAATCTAGCGTGCGTTTGCCAAGGTGGTCATTGATCCGCCCTGGTGTACCGACAATAACGTGTGCGCCGTGTTCTAACGAGGCTGCTTGTGGCGCAAGCGGTTGCCCACCGCACAAAGTCACGACTTTAATGTTGGGTTGGTAACGCGCTAGGCGGCGAATTTCATTAGCAACTTGCGTGCTGAGTTCGCGGGTAGGGCATAACACCAAGGCTTGTGCGGCGAAATTTTGTGGGTCGAGCTTTGCCAATAAATTAATGGCGAATACGGCGGTTTTGCCGCTCCCCGTTTTGGCTTGCGCGATCAAATCCTTGCCTTGCAAAGCGTGTGGCAGGGCTTGCGCTTGAATCGCGGTCATGGTTGCGTAGCCCAGATTGGCAAGGTTCGCCAGTTGAGCTTCCGGCAAATTTAAGGTGGCAAAGGACATAATGTGCGACTCTTGGGATGACAGGAGGCGCATCATAGCGGAAACCCGCGCCGCTATTCCACCATGAGGCACAATAGCAGCGAGGGTAGGGGAATCGCTTTAACAGTTTGCCCGTTATTGCGCTAGGAAGGTTTGAATGGAAGTGGCGACAGCCTGCGGTTGTTCCCATTGCACATTGTGCCCCGCACCCGCAAATGGCACGAATTGCGCACCTGTTGGTAATGCGGCGATTAAGGCATCTTGATCCGCTTGTGGGAAAATAGCATCTTGTGTGCCCCAAAGAATCATGACTGGGGCGGTAATGTCTTTTAAATAAAACGTGTGATTATCGGTTTCTAGCAAGCGGAAAATGTTTTTCCAAACCCGCGCGGGGACTTTCGCGGTTTCGCTCAATACTTTGCTGAAAAATGCAGGATCAACCGGATTCGGGCCGGTTTGCCACGCTTCAATAAACGCGGGGTCAATCGGGTCTTGGAAGGTGGTTGTACCAATGGTTGTCGTCCATAAATCACGCAATACGGCGTTCCCTGACGCAGTTGGCGCAGAACCAATTAGCACCACTTTGTTCACCCGCTTTGGAAAAGCGGACGCGATTTGATGCGCAATCAAGCTACCCATCGAATGCCCAACAATCACGGCTTTGTTTACTTTTTCATGATCCATGAAAGCGATCACATCTTCTGCCATTTGTGGCACGGTGTAACCGTGTGCGGGCTTGTCCGAATCGCCATGCCCGCGTTGGTCAAGGGCGTAAATATGGTATTGATTTTCCAAATAAGGCGTGGTGGATGACCATGAATGGCTGGAATCCGTCGCGCCATGCAGGAAAATAATCACAGGCGCGTCTTTAACGCCAGATTCGACGTAACTGAGTTTAACGCCCGTGGCGAGATTGGCTTGTTTGGTTTTGCCATCCGCAAGGGCGACGTTAGCAAAGCAAAGGCTGAACAGAATGACACACACCGCCATGAAAAAGCGGTGATACGAGTAGACACGACTCATCAGCAAGCTCCTCTTCGTGAATAAAAACACACACACAAGACGAACATAACCGAAATACGTCACGATGGAAAGCTGTTACTATTGACGAGTGCTGCGTTCGTATGGGTACGCGCTGTCGTGTCCGTGTTTGGGGTGGGGGGAATGGCTCTTTTGTGGGGTAAACCTGTTAGAATCGTCCCTTCGCCATTACCTGCATAGCATTCTTATGGAAAAGTTCATCCGCATTCGCGGCGCACGCACCCACAATTTGAAGAATATCGACTTGGATTTGCCACGCGATAAGCTGATTGTTATCACGGGGTTATCGGGGTCGGGGAAGTCGTCGTTGGCGTTTGATACGATTTTTGCCGAGGGGCAGCGGCGTTATGTGGAGTCGTTGTCGGCGTATGCGCGACAGTTTTTGTCGATGATGGAAAAGCCGGATATTGACCACATTGAGGGGTTGTCGCCTGCGATTTCGATTGAGCAGAAGACGACTTCGCACAATCCGCGTTCGACGGTGGGGACGATTACCGAGATTTACGATTATTTGCGCTTGTTGTTTGCGCGAGCAGGTAAGCCGCGTTGCCCGACACATCACCTTGATTTGGAAGCACAAACTGTTAGCCAAATGGTCAATCAGGTGTTGGCATTGCCGGAGGGGAGCAAGTTAATGTTGCTTGCACCCGTGGTACGTGAGCGTAAGGGTGAGCATGTGCAGTTGTTTGAGTCGCTGCGTGCTCAGGGGTATTTGCGGGTGCGGGTGGATGGCTCGGTATACGATTTGGATGCTGTACCAGAGTTGGAGTTGCGTAAAAAACACACGGTTGAGGTGGTGGTTGACCGCTTTAAAGTGCGCGATGACATGCAATTGCGTTTGGCGGAGTCGTTTGAAACGGCATTGAAATTGGCGAATGGTTTGGCAACCGTGGCGTGGATGGACGACGACGGCGCGGACATGATTTTTTCCGCGAATTACGCTTGTCCGCATTGTGGTTGGTCGTTGACCGAATTAGAGCCGCGTTTGTTTTCGTTCAATGCGCCTGCGGGGGCTTGCCCGACGTGTGATGGTTTGGGCGTTGAACAGTTTTTCGACCCTGAACGGGTGGTGGCGAACCCGCATTTGAGCTTGGCAGGTGGTGCGGTACGCGGTTGGGATCGGCGCAATGCGTATTATTTTCAGATGCTTACCTCATTGGCGGATCATTACGGTTTTGATGTGGAACAGCCTTGGGAAGAGTTGCCCGAAAACGTGCAGCAGTTGATTTTACAGGGTAGCGGTGAGGAAGAAATCGACTTCACTTACATTGGGCAAAAAGGGCAACTGTATAAACGGGCGCACAGTTTTGAAGGGGTTTTAAATAATTTAAAACGCCGTTACCGCGAAACCGATTCCAGTGCGGTGCGGGAAGAGTTGTCGAAATATTTGGCGAGTCGTGCGTGTCCGGCGTGTGGTGGTACGCGCTTGAATGAGCAGGCGCGAAACGTGTTCATTGCGGGGCGCAATTTGCCCACCATCACGCATTTGGCGATTGGGGAAAGTCATGCGTTTTTCCGCGATTTAAATCTCACGGGTACGCAGGGCAAAATCGCTGAAAAAATCGTGCGTGAAATTTCCTTGCGCTTGGAATTTTTGGTGAATGTCGGGTTGGATTATTTAACCCTGAGCCGCAGTGCTGAAACGTTATCCGGCGGCGAAGCACAGCGCATTCGTTTGGCTTCGCAAATCGGCGCGGGGTTGGTCGGGGTGATGTATGTGTTGGACGAGCCGTCGATTGGTTTGCACCAGCGCGATAATGATCGGTTATTACACACCTTGTTCCGCCTGCGTGAGTTGGGCAATACCGTGATTGTGGTGGAACACGATGAGGATGCGATTCGGGCGGCGGATTATGTGGTCGATATTGGCGCAGGTGCGGGGGTGCATGGCGGCAATATCATTGCGCAAGGCACACCGGAACAGGTCGCAGCGGTGGCGGAATCGGTCACAGGGCAGTTTTTGTCCGGTCAGCGCAAGATCGAAATTCCCGCACAACGCACGCCATTTAACCCCGAACGTTTGCTTACGGTGGTGGGGGCGACGGGTAATAACCTCAATGACGTAACGCTGGAAATTCCTTTGGGATTATTGACTTGCATTACGGGTGTATCGGGTTCAGGCAAATCGACGCTGATTAATCGCACACTGTTCCCATTCCTTGCGCGGCATTTGCACGACAGTAGTGTGGAAGTCGCGCCCGTGCGTGACGTGCTAGGCGTGGAGCAAATCGACAAAATTATCGACATTGACCAAAGCCCGATTGGGCGCACGCCGCGTTCCAACCCCGCGACTTACACGGGCGTGTTTACCGCGATTCGGGACATTTTCGCCGCCACGCAAGAATCGCGTTCACGCGGTTATCAAGCCGGACGTTTTTCGTTCAATGTCAAAGGCGGACGCTGTGAAGCCTGTTCGGGCGACGGTTTGATCAAGGTGGAAATGCACTTTTTGCCCGATGTGTACGTCACCTGCGAAGTGTGCGAAGGCAAACGTTACAACCGCGAAACGCTCGATATTCGCTATAAAGGCAAGAATATCAATGAAGTACTGGACATGACGGTGGAAGATGCCTGTGAATTTTTCGCCGCCGTGCCGTCGATTCACACCAAGCTGCAAACGCTGATGGACGTGGGGTTGTCGTACATTACCTTGGGGCAAAATGCCACCACGTTGTCCGGCGGCGAAGCGCAGCGTGTCAAATTGGCGAAAGAATTGTCCAAGCGCGAAACGGGCAAAACCATCTACATTTTGGACGAACCGACCACGGGGCTGCATTTCCACGACGTGGATCAATTGCTCAAAGTGCTGCACCGCTTGCGCGATGGCGGCAATACCGTCGTTGTCATTGAGCACAATTTAGACGTGATTAAAACGGCGGATTGGGTGGTGGATTTAGGGCCCGAAGGCGGCAGTCGCGGCGGGCATATCATCGCCGTCGGCACGCCCGAACAAGTGGCAGCGGTCGAAGGCTCGTTCACGGGGCAGTTTTTAAAGCGGATGTTGTAAAACAGTTAAATTCCCGCACCACTCCGCTGACTGGATCATGGTTATGATCCAGCGGGCGGTTGTGATTGATCTTAGTTAAATGAGCAGATTCAATTCCGTGTGCCGATGCCCTTATTCAGTAAATACAGACTGTAGCTGCTTAACAGGATAATAAAACCAATAATGACAGCATAACTAACCCAGATGTTCATATCCGCAGTACCTAAAATACCGTAACGGAAACCATTGACCATGTACAGTACTGGATTCAGTAATGATGCTTTCTGCCAAAAGGGTGAAAGCATGGTAATGGAATAAAATACGCCGCCTAAATACGTTAAGGGCGTTAAAACGAAAGTGGGTATAATGGTAA
>CAZTUZ010000104.1:294-9515 GCA_964617055.1 uncultured Thiothrix sp. | reverse complement strand
AATCACCCAATTCCCCACCTTCACATACGGCGTTGCACCACTCATAGGCACGGCAAACCCTGTGATAACCGTTGGCGTGTATTGTGGCGCGGTGAACAGGACTTTACCTTTTTCATTGATGATCGCACTCACACCATTATTGGTTGCCCGCACCAAAAAACGCCCTGCTTCTAAAGCTCGCATCCGCGCGATCTGGGCGTGTTGTGCTGGTTCTATTGAGCCAGTAAACCAACCATCATTACTGACATTTACTAACATACTGGCTTCGGGCAAACCTTTAATCATTTCTTCAGCATATACGTCTTCGTAACAAATCGATAAGCGCACAGGTTGCCCTGCCACTGTTAAGGTATTCGTACCTTCCCACGGTGTTACATTATCGTAAGGTAATTTAATTACTTTTTCCAAAAAACGTAAGTATTTCAATAGTGGAATGTACTCACTGAACGGTACAAGGTGTTGTTTGCCATAAATGTGTTCACCTGTAGCAACCGCTTTTTCCACATCATGCCCATCACCAATCGCCATGATAGCGTTATACACTGCTTCTTTATCACGGTTGTAATAAAAACCACCCACTAATAAACTGGCATTGGCTTCTTTTGCCCAATCTTGCAGCGGTAATAACACATCCTCGCGTGACTGATGGAAAAAATCCGATAATGCTGTTTCTGGCCAAATCACGAGATTAGATTTTTCTACATCTGGGTACTTATCCGCATCCATTAAATTCAAATACGCTTGCACGTTTTCATTGCGAAATGTAGGGTCCCATTTAGTGAATTGATCAACATTACCCTGCAACATACTGATATAAAGCGGTTCACCATTAACTTTTGTCCAACTGACATGACTCAAACCGAACCCCAGTGCGGTGGTTAAAATGATGGTACTAGCAGCCATTGCTCGCTCTTTCATTGAGCCGACAAGCAAGAGAATCAAAGCCCCAGCTCCTAAAGCAACCAACCAACTCACACCCAATACACCTGTCACGGGTGCATAATGCGCCAACCAAGTATCGATCTGCGAACTACCCAACTGTAACCATGGAAATCCCGTCAAAAACCAACCACGAAACCATTCGGTAATCACCCAAATCGCAGGATAAGCCACCAATAAACGCAATGCCATTGGGAAATGGCTAGTCAATGAGGCTAACCAACCAAATAGCAATAAAAATAGTGCCATGAATAACACAAATACGCTGACCATTAAGATCGCGATTGCATTATTTGCCCCGCCAAAAAAGTGGATACTGAAATAAATCCAATGTGCGCCCCCTGCAAACAAGCCCACACCGAAAACCCACGCCAAACGTAACCGCTGCCGTAAAGAAATTGACTTTAAATTCAGCCAGAAGAATACCGCCGGAGCTAGCCACGCTAACGGCAATAAGTACACTGGAAAAGGCGCAAAGGCAAAGACCAACGAACCACCTGCCAGCAAAGCTAACAGGTAGTCGAATGTCGACAAAGAATCACGAAACGATAACATGCGTAAGTTTAATCCAGATCCAAATTGGCTGGCATTATACCGCAGCGGCTTGTTCTGAAAATGAATTTTGCGTGTGAGGCTGAACTTCTAGCTGAAGAATCCGCCGATTATCGCCTTGTAGTACACGGAATAACCAACCGTCTAAGACCAACTCTTCACCTTTGCGCGGAATTTTCCCCATTTCATTCATGAGGATACCAGCAATGGTGTCAAATTCATTGGTATCAAACTGTGTTCCCACAATGCTATTAAACTCTGCAATGGGAGTCATGGCTTCGGCAATGAATCGCCCATCCCCTTGCGGTACAACATGGACGGACACATCATCATCATTGTCGTATTCATCATCAATATCGCCAACAATTTGCTCCAACACATCTTCAAACGTCACCAAACCGGAAATCCCTGAATACTCGTCAATCACCACCGCCATGTGGTTGCGTGTATTACGAAATTCCGTTAGTAATTTTTGCAAACGCTGTGTTTCGGGAATAATAAAAGGCTGACGTAAAATATCATCCATGCGAAATTCTGCTTCGCGCCCCACATACCGCAACAAATCCTTCGCCAATAACACCCCAACCAAGTCGTCTCTATCGGTATCCACGACCGGATAGCGCGAATGCTCAGTTTCGTTAATACATTGCAGAATCTGGGTAAAACTATTGTTGTAATGCAGGAAATTAATTTGTGAGCGCGGAATCATAATGTCACGCACCTGTAACGCGCCAAACTCCAACACCCCTTTAATCATGCCTACGGTATCGTCGGGTAGTAAATTTTTCTGATTCACCCGTTGTAAGTCATCAATCAATTCTTCCCAACTTTGGGAGGTTAAATCCAACTTACGTTTTAGCCACTGTTTCCAACGCGGTTGAGGTCGCGTCGACTCACCTATATCGCTTTTCATTTTTCCTCTAGCTGTTATTGATAAGGATCAGGAAAACCTAAACTGCCGAGAATTTGGGTTTCTAAGGCTTCCATTTCCTCGGCTTCTTCGTCCGTTATATGATCATAACCTTGCAAATGCAACAAACCATGTATCAGTAAATGCGCCCAATGCTGGGTTAGTGTTTTGCCTTGTTCAGCAGCTTCACGTTCCATCACGGGTAAACAAATCGCCAAATCACCTAAATATTCCGTCTCACCCTCTTCCAACGGAATGGGCGGCGCGTCATACGGGAAGGACAATACATTGGTTGGGTAATCTTTACCACGGTAATCGCGGTTTAGCTCTCGGCTTTCCGCCTCCCCAACCACGCGCACCACCACACCCGCTTCACCTTCGCCCTGCCATGCGGCTTGCGCCCATGTGCTTAGATCACTTTCAGTGGGGAGTGTGGTGTAATTTTCAGGGTTTTGAATATCAATCAGCAGCGTCATGTTGGTCGTATGCCTCGACTATGCGTTGTACCAGTTTATGACGCACCACATCACGTCCACTGAAGTAGTTAAAGCTAATGCCTTTTACGCCTTCCAAAATTTCCACCGCTTGTTTTAAGCCAGATTTTTGGTGGCGCGGTAGGTCGATTTGCGTAATGTCGCCCGTAATCACTGCTGACGAGCCAAACCCTAAGCGGGTGAGGAACATTTTCATTTGTTCAGCGGTGGTATTTTGCGCCTCATCGAGCAAAATGAACGCGTCGTTGAGCGTGCGTCCGCGCATGTAAGCCAACGGTGCGACCTCAATCACATTGCGTTCAATCAGCTTATTGACCTTTTCAATACCAATCATTTCGTACAGCGCGTCGTACATCGGGCGTAAATACGGGTCGATTTTCTGCGATAAATCCCCTGGTAAAAAGCCCAAGCGTTCACCCGCCTCCACTGCCGGACGTACCAGCACCAAGCGGCGCACTTCGTCGCGTTCCAAGGCTTCTACTGCACACGCTACCGCCAGCCACGTTTTGCCCGTCCCCGCAGGGCCAATGCCAAACGTGACATCGTGAGTACGAATATTTTGGATGTATTGGCTTTGCGCATGACCTTTGGGTTTGATAAACCCGCGCTTGGTGCGAATTTTAATGTCTTCGTGCGTATTGCTGGCGACTTTATCGAGATTCGCTTCTTGCAGGAAAATGTGCAGACTTTCAGGGGTAATGACGGATTCTAACGTCTCATGGTACAAATCTTGTAACAGCGTTATGGTCGTTTGCACCATTTTAGGCACACCCGTGATCTGGAATAGATGCCCACGATTGTGGATTTCCACACCCAAACGGTTTTCAAGCTGGCGTAAGTGGCGGTCAAACTGACCACACAAGTTCATGAGACGCTCAGTATCAGCAGGTTCTAATTCAAACTGGACGGTGTGCCTGTCACTACTCGCCACAGCATTTATTGTCGTATCCAAGAGAAACGGAACATTCCGTAAATTGCTAGGGTTTTCCAGTATAACAGAGCTAAAACCTTCTTCAAGCATTCCGACAAGTGGCGTAACCCATCTTTCCAGAGCGTGATAATATTTTTCGATAGAGGATGAAAATACAAAAATAAATGGGAGGAGATGTTTATTATGCGCGTCTTCAACAGTTTTTACACCGTCGCAGGTGGTTGGCACACTGCGCTACCAACCAATATGGACAGCACTCAAACACTTGTACTGATTTTCAGTGCTCCTGATATTGATCGTTACCAGCCCGCTTTAAATGAAATTCACGCCCTATTCCCACAAGCAATAATCACAGGTTGTTCTACATTTGCCAGTATTTTCCAAGATCAGGTTGTAGACGATGGCTTGGTTATTAATATCCTTCAATTTCAATATGTTAAAATAAAATGCGCCTTTGCTGATTTAAATGACTTTAGTAATACTTTTCAAGCGGGTAGGAATATTGGTCAGACATTAGCAGCTTCTGACCTGCAAGCCGTTATCTTATTAGCAGATGGTGTTCATGTTCAGGGAACAGCATTAGCCCACAGTATTAGCAAGGTATTAGACGAACGGGTAAATATTGTCGGGGGTTTAGCCAGCGATAAAGCCACTTTCCGTCATAATTGGCTCTTAAAAGCTGGGAAAGCTGTTCCCCAAAATATTTGTGGGATTGGTTTATACGGTAAACAAGCCCATGTCATAACATGCGCCAAAGATGGCTGGCATCCTTTTGGCCCTGAACGCACTGTCACCAACGCACACGATAATCAATTGTATGAATTAGATGGTCATCCCGCTTTAGCACTGTACCAAGAGTACCTTGGTAAATGCGCCAAAGACCTACCACACAGTGCGTTGTATTTTCCACTAGCAGTTTGGCAGAATCAGCGTAAACACTACATTATCCGTGCTGTTGTCGAAATCAACGAAGCTAATAACAGTTTGCGTTGTGCGGGGGATATTACCACCGGAAACCGAGCGCAATTGATGTACGCTTACCCCGAAAGTTTGATCGAAGGCGCAGAAGAGGCTGCCACACACATTCGCAAGCAACTACCCGACGAATTGTCATGCTGCTTTAGTCTAGCGATCAGTTGTTACGGTCGCAAAGTCATTATGGCAGAAGACACTGAACAAGAATTGGAAGCCATTTTAGAAAATTTTCCCGCACACTGTGTACAGGGTGGTTTTTACTCTTATGGAGAGTTCTCGCCTAATCAGGAACTAAAACGTTGTAGTTTGCACAATGAAACCATGACCCTAACCGTCATCTACGAGGAAACACGCTATTCCTGAGCCAAAATGTTGCTGCATTTCTCACACAAATCCCGACGAAAGGTAGAGATGCGCTGTAGCAATCATGATAATATTTTTCAACCATCAAAAATAAAATAATGATACGAAATACAGGGGGGGAGACTATCCGTGCAAGTTGTTATCAACTGTTACACACCACAAACGGGTTGGCATACACCTTTGCCTGCATTGGATTCACCACAAACTTTAGTCTTAGTCTTTTGTGACCCTGGCATTACACTTTACCAAGCCGCATTGCGTGATTTACAGCACCATTACCCTCAAGCCGTGATCGCTGGGTGTTCAGCATTGGCGGGGATTTTTAATGACCAACTAATGGAAAACTCGCTGGTGGTTGGCATTGTGCAATTCGCACACACTCGCTTGGCAATTGCTGCTGCTCCATTAAATGCTAAAGCTGATGCTTGGCACGCAGGGCAACACATCGCCACCGCGTTACAACAGCATGACAATCTATGCGGCATTTTACTGCTTAGTGACGGGTTACACACACCTAGTGCAGAATTATTGGCGGGTGTTACTGCTGGTATTAATCAACAGAAAGTAACCATCGTCGGCGGTTTAGCCAGTGACCGAATGCAGTTTAGCCTCACTTGGGTGCTATACAATGGCGAAGCACGGTCGCATTTGGCTTGTGGTGTTGGTTTTTACGGGGAGAAGTTAGTTTTTAAAAACTACGCTAGGGATGGTTTTAAACCATTTGGCCCTGAACGCAAAATCACACGCGCTGACAAACAAACGCTTTATGAAATCGACCACATGCCCGCACTGCAACTGTATCGGGAGTACCTCGGTGACAATGCGCAATACCTACCACAAATCGCTTTAAACTTTCCCTTTTCTATCTGGACCAACAGCAAAGAACACTACGTTGTGCGTGTCCCGATTGCGATTAACGAAGCGGAGCAAAGCTTACAATTCATAGCCGATATACCAGATCAGTCCTGTACGCAGCTTATGTACGGAACGTTTGACAACCTTATCGATGGTGCTGAAGAAGCCGCAAAACACCTTACACAGCAAATACCGCCCAATACCCCTGTGTTAATGCTCGCAATCAGTTGCTCGGCCAGACGCTTGGTTCTCGCTGAAGATACCGTACAAGAACTCGAAGCGACATTTCAACAATTACCCACAGGCAGCCAACAACTGGGATTTTACTCCTTCGGCGAACTGGCGCGAACTTCACACAATGGTAATTGTAATTTGCATAATGAAACCATGACCTTGACGGTGATTTATGAAGGAAACTAACCCCTTACATCGTCGCTTGCAGAAACAACTCAAACGTAATGGGCTTGCACAGCAACAATTGCCAGATAACATTGGCAAATGGCAAGATTTTTTGCACTTGGTGGATCGTTCCTACACGGGTAGTAGTGATGCACAATACTTGCTCGAACGTTCGTTAGAAGTATCTTCGCAAGAAATGCGCAAGCTATACGATGACTTGAAGACTGAAACCGAACAACGCATCGAAGCTTTACACAAATCCGAACAAAAAACGCGCTTTATGGCAAACATGAGCCACGAATTGCGCACACCTATTCACGGTATTTTGGGTTCGCTGGAAATTGTCAAAAATACCAGCCTTGATGAACGACAAAAGCTCTTCGTTGAAACCGCGTATGCTTCTTGTGAAATCATGCTGGATGTGATTAACAACATCCTCGATTTTTCCAAACTGCGTTCTGGCAGTATGGAACTGGACATGATTGAATTTTCTCCGCGTGAATTAGTGGAAAGTATTAGCGGCATTTTGTCGACAATGGCGCAAGAAAAACACCTCGAAGTGCAATGTTTCATCCCAGAAAACATCCCCGAACGCGTCAAGGGCGATCCTGCTCGTTTACGGCAAATGTTGATGAATCTGATTGGTAATGCGGTCAAATTTACCGAAAAAGGCGAAATTTACGCGGATATTCAACTGCGTGAACTAAAAGGTGAAACGGTTTTATTGCGTTTTGAGGTACGCGATACGGGTATTGGCATTCCTGCGGCGATGCACAAAAGTATTTTTGAATCATTCGTACAAGTGGATGCATCAGTTAATCGTCGTTATGGTGGTACAGGCTTAGGTTTAACCATTGTGCGTGAATTTGCGGAAATGATGGGTGGACGAGTCGGTTTAGACAGCATCCCAGGACAAGGCAGCACGTTTTGGTTTGAAATCCGCGCCCCCATTGTGGAAGCACGCCACCCAACACACGGTGTACACCCACTCGAAGGCTACCGCGCCTTAGTCGTGGACGATAATGAAACCAACCGTCGTATTTTGGAAAGTTATCTGCATTCGTGGAAAGCGGAAGCCGTTATTGTCAGCAATGGCTATGATGCACTACACAAACTCGAAGAATCCCACCATCAACAACAACCGTTCCACATTTTGTTATTGGATTGGTTCATGCCCCAAATGGATGGGGTCGCTCTCGCACGCGCCATCCGTGCAGATGAACGCTACGATAAAATCCCAATTGTGATGCTAACCTCTTACGGTTTATCACAGGAAAAACAACAGCAAGCGGGCATTCAAGCCGCCGTCACCAAACCTGTACGTTCGCTAACTCTGCGTGATGTTATTACCGACACCATCCGCCGTTTTGGTACACAAGCCGAAATACAACCCGCTAATAGTTTTATTTCAGCACCGAAACCGCTATACGAACCAGCTATTCTGTTAGCAGAAGATAACCAGATCAATGCCTTGATTGCAGTGACCATGCTGGAAAATCTAGATATGAAAGTTGATCACGTTACCAATGGCAAACTTGCCCTGAAAGCTATGCGCCAGCGGCCGTATCAGTTGGTACTGATGGACATTAATATGCCGGAAATGGATGGCTACACCGCTACCCGTTACATTCGCAAGTGGGAAAAGGAAGGCATTATCAAGGAACATACACCCGTGATTGCCATGACTGCCAACGCGCTCAAAGGTGACAAAGAAAAATGCCTAAACGTGGGAATGGATGATTATTTACCCAAGCCCGTTAAACAGGACGAACTCCTACAAGTCGTGCAACACTGGCTGAAACTCGATACGGACGACACGGTAAGTTACGGTTAGCCGTCCCTATTAACCATAAAGCTGAGGTATGCCTCGTTTGCATACCTTAGAAAAACACATCGCGCGTGAAGTTGTTATACCAACTGTACGCATATTGCACATCGATCAAATGTTCTGCATCCGAAGCCCCTAACGGTGACATCCCCCCCGCATTCGGATAGGACTCAATTTTCGTACCGTCGGCCGACAAGCGATATTCTCCCACAATTGAAACCGCGTAATCGTCCGTCACCAAGCTATAACAACCATTGGCAAATGCTGTTCGCCCTGGCTCACGTCCATTCAGTAACGCAGCCACCGCAAGTGCGCAGGCTTTTGCTTCCGAATTAGCGGCGAAACCGGATTTCGGTAGAGGGCTGGCGATACAAGCATCACCTAAAACGTGTACGTTTGGTAAGAGTGTCGATTCAAAACTGCTGAAATTCACCGGACACCAGTTACTAGCATCCGTCAAACCCGCATTGAATGCCAACGGACTGGCTTTTTGGGGCGGCACAATATTCAAAACTCCAGCGGCAAGACGCACACCACCATTCACTACGGTTTTGCTGGCAGCTTCAACACTGAGTTTGGTTAAATCCACCCCAGAAACCCATTCGATCATGGCGCTACTCGTGCCATAACCATAAAATTTCGCCCATGCTTCTTCAAATAAAGGCTGTTTGGTAAAGCTCGTTTTGGGATCGAGCATAATGACTTTGCTATTGGGCTTAGCTTTTTTGAAATAGCTGGCAACTTGGCTAATACGTTCATACGGCGCGGGTGGACAACGGTACGGATTCGGCGGCGCGATCATGACAAATGTGCCACCGTTTGGCATGGCTTCGAGTTGGGCGCGTAGTAGTGTGGTTTGTGATCCGGCTTTCCAAGCGTGTGGAATGCTGTCGATCAAGCTCGCGCCGTAACCCGCAATGCTATCGTATTGGAAGTCAATCCCAGGGGATACAATACAACGGTCATAGGGGAAAT
>CAZTUZ010000104.1:0-284 GCA_964617055.1 uncultured Thiothrix sp. | reverse complement strand
TGCACCACATTGATACCGCGTTTGCTCAAACCGTCATAACCAAAACGCAGTGATTCCAGATTGCGTACCCCGCTAAGCACTTCATTGCTCATGTAACAGGTGTAATACGCTGCATCGCGTTCAATCAGGGTAACATTCAGGTTCGGGTCTGCAAGCTTCAGGTATTTAGCCGCCGTTGCGCCGCCTGTACCTCCACCAATCACCACAACATTAGCTGTCGCGCCCCAACTGCGTGCCGGAATCCCCGACATAAGCACGAGTCCACCAGATCGGAAGAGCGTCGT